>SKWV01000454.1 GCA_007128755.1 Trueperaceae bacterium | reverse complement strand
GTCGCCGATCTGCTGCGAGGTGATCTGCATGGCCGCGGCAGCGTTGGCGGCGAAGGTGTTGTCGTCGAAGGCGAGCAGCTCGGCGTTCGCGGCCTCCAGGTAGATCCCGGTCGCGGCGGCGCCACCGGCCTGGGCGAACGTCGAGTTCGTGACCGCCACGCGGGCGTTGGCGTCGACGAACAGGTTCGTGCGGGTGAAGTCGTTGACGAGCGTGTTGCGCACGCCGGCATTCTCGATCGTGACGTACTCGAGCGCGTTGTCGACGTTGCTCGACAAGATGCCGACGCCGAACCACGACTCGGGGTTCCCAGACGCGCTCGTGAAGGTGATCCCCTCGCTGCTGGTCCCGCGAGCGCGCAGCGCCCCGGCGAGCACACGGAGCCCGGAGTTGCTCGCGAACTCGAGCGTCGTTCCTGCCTCGATCTCCAGCGTCGCGTCGGGGTCTCCGACGGTGTGGACGCCGGAGAACCGGTACGGCACGTCGGTCGCGGGCCAGGTCGTCGACTCGCGGATCGTCGCGGGCGCTACCAGGATCGCTCGGGAGCCGGCGAGCGCGTCCACTCCGAACTCGTTGCCCGGGCCGATGTCGCCGATCTGCTGCGAGGTGATCTGCATGGCCGCGGCAGCGTTGGCGGCGAAGGTGTTGCGCTCGAAGGTCGTGAACGCGGCACTGGCACTCTCGACGTAGATGCCCACGCCGTTCCCGCCGCCGCCGGCGCGCCGGAAGGTCGAGTCGCTGATCGCGACGCGAGCGTTGTCGCCGAGGTAGAAGTTGGTGTAGTTGAAGGCGTTGGTGGCCGTGTTGCGGATCCCGGCGTTCTCGATCACCACGTGATCCAGGGTGTTGTCGCTGCTGCTCGTGAAGATCCCGACGCCGCGCCAGTCGTTCGGGTCGCCCGAGGCACTCGTCATCGTGATCGGGTTGGTCGCGGTGCCCTCCGCACGGAGCGATCCGCCGTCGGAGATCCGCAGGCCGGCGGCCGACGTGAACTCGAGCACCGTGCCGGGCACGATGGTGAGCGCCGACGAGACGGTGACGGCCGACGTCACCTGGTAGCAGTCGACGTCGAGGGTCGTGGGCGACGTGATGTCGTCGGAGAGCGGCGTCGCCGCGTCGCAGTTCACGACCACCGGGTCCTCGTCCGGATCGTCGCCGGCAGCAGGCGCCGTGACGCTCACCACGACGGTGTCCGACACGGTGGTGTCGGCCGTGCTGGTGGCCGTGATCTCGGCCGTGCCTTCTGCCACGCCGGTCACGACACCCGCAGGACTGACGATCGCGACCGCGGGAGCGTCGCTGTCCCACGTCACGGCGGAGCTCGCGCCGAGTGGCTGGGCGGTCACGCTCAACGCCACGCTGACACCCTCCTCGACGGTGGGATCACCGGGGGTGATAGTCAGGCTGGTGGGCGGGACGCTCGGCACGCCCCCACCGCAGGCCGCTAGGACGGCGGCGAGCAGCGTGACGAGGGCGATCTGGGGCAGGTATCTCATCTGGTTCCTTCCTCTTGCACGTGGTTCATGGGCTCGTGAACGTATGCGAGCGGGAGTGTGCGGCGCGGAGCCGATCGCGCAGCACACCAGCGGTCCACGGCTGCGGACCGGACGCGGTCCGGTCGGCAGGTGACCGCCTCGGCGAGGTAGCGTAGCCAGGCACCCGTTGAAGGAGCGTTGGAGCCGCGTTGGAGCCGATCGTCGCGGCCGGCGCACCTGGTGTGGAAGGGCCGACTGTCGCTATCGCGGCTCCTTGGTTAGGGTTGCCCATGCCGGTGAAGGTCCGCCTGTTCGGTCATCCTGCCGTCTTCGACGGGTCGCGCTGGTCCGAGCTCGGCAGCACGCTCGACGACGCCGTGCTGTGCTACCTGGCGCTGGAGGGTGGTTGGGTCGCGCGGGCGGTGATGGCCGGCCGGCTGTGGCCCAACTCGGACGAGACGACCGCCCGCGCCAACCTCCGCTGGCGGCTCCACCGGGTTCGGGCTCGACCGTATGCGTCGGCGATCGAGGCGACCCGTGATCACGTCCGGTGGCCGGTTCCGACCGACCTCGCGACGTTTCGGGTAGCGCACGCGGACGGCGACTGGGCCCGTGCGCTGGATCTCGCCCGCGCACCGCTCTTCGGCGACACCCGCATCGACGGCGCACCAGATGTGGACGCGGTCTTCTCCCGCGCGCGCGATGCGACGCAGGCCTCATGGCGCGAGGCCGCGCTGGCCCAGGCACGCAGGGCCGCGTCCGAGCGACGCCATGGTGACGCCGCGTCCTTGCTGCACGGTGTGCTGAAGCACGACCTCCTGGACGAGGAGGTGCTGCAGGCGTTCCTCCAAGCCGCCTTCGTCGGCGGTCGTCGCGAACAGGCGCTGCGCCTCTACGCGAGCTTCGAGGCACAGCTCCGGCGCGAGCTCGGTCTCGAGCCGCTGACGCAGACCCGCGACCTGGTCGCCACCATCAGGAAGGGACACGACCAGCCCGGCAGTGCCGGAGCGGCGAGGCGGCCGGTCGACGACGCCGGATCGATCGGCCTCCACGGCGGCCACGCGCCGTCAGCGGCCGACGATGGACTCCCCCACTACGCGACCCCCTTCTTCGGCCGTCACGCCGAGCGCGAGCGCGTCGAACGTCGGCTGCTCGAGCACGGTGGTGGCATCGTGACGCTGCTGGGCCCCGGCGGTGTGGGCAAGACGCGGCTGGCCGTGGAGATCGTACGGGAGCTGGCGCCACGGCATCGAGACGGCGCGGCGTTCGTCGATGCGGCACCCGTCGACGATGCGTGCCAGCTGGCCGCGGCGGTCGTCGCGGCGATCGCGCCGGAGGTGTCGGCGGGCGCGGACCCGGTTGACCGGATGCTCGACCTCCTGCACGACCGGCAGATGGTGCTGCTGATCGACGCCTTCGAGGGGATGGTCGAGCGTGCGGACGTGGTGGAGCGCATCGTGCGCCGGGCGCCGCAGGTGCGGGTCCTGATCACCTCGCGGGTGCGGCCCGGCGTCCCCGATGAGCGCTGCGTCGAGCTGCCGGGGCTCCCTGCAGGACCGGGTGGTGCGGGTCACGACGCGGACGACGCGGTGAAGCTCTTCGACGCGGTGGCGGAGCGCGTCGCCGGCGATTCGTTCACGGTCGACGCCGACCGGCGTGCCGTCGTACGGATCGCCGAGCTGATCGACGGGCTACCCCTCGCGATCGAGTTGGCGGCGAGCTGGAGCCGGACGCTGCGGTGCGAGGCGATCGCCGCGGAGCTCGCCCGCTCCACCGACATCCTCATGGCCGGGAACCGCGACGCGAGGCGTGTCCGTCGCCACGGCGGCCTCGACCACGTGCTCGACACGTCCTTGTCGTTGCTGCACCCGCGTGAGCAGCAGGTCGCCGAGGCCTTGTCGGCCTTCCGAGGTGCCTTCACTCGGGAGGCCGCAGCGGAAGTCGCCGGTGCCTCGCTGCCACAGCTGCGCATCCTGATCGATGCGTCCCTGCTGC
>SKWV01000373.1 GCA_007128755.1 Trueperaceae bacterium | reverse complement strand
GGGTTGCTGTTCGGCTCCACGACCGTGGCGACGCTGCTGATCATGGCGCAGTGGATGGGCGAGAGCGCGCTCCGCACCGTCGCGCTCGTGTTCGTGTTGCTCGCGACCATCGTCACGCTGGCGTTCTTCGGGACGCCGGAGGAGCGCGCGCCGTGAGCCTCTCCGAGTCGATCGGCCTCGCCCTCGTCGGGCTCGGCTGCGTGTTCTACCTAGCCGGCACGGTGGGCTTGCTGCGGTTCCCGGACGTGTTCAGTCGGCTGCATGCGCTGACGAAGGCCGACAACCTCGGCCTGCTGCTGGTGTGCACCGGGCTCGCGGTGCTGGAGGCGAGCTGGCGTGTGGCGCTGCTCCTGGCCTCCATCTGGCTGCTGGGCCTGCTGGCGGCGACGGTGTCGGCGTACCTGATCGCGCGGCACGCGCACCATGCGGGCGCGGCGGGACGGCCGGCCGCCGAGGGCGAACGGCCGTGACCCCGGAGCTGCTCGTCGACGTGATCCTCGCGGTCGGGCTCGTCGCGCTCAGCCTGCGGGTCGTGAGCGGCGGCGAGCTCTTCCGCGACATCGTGGTGTTCATCGTGTTCGGCCTCGTGGTCGCGTTGAGCTGGGCGCGGCTCGGCTCTCCCGACCTGGCGCTGGCCGAGGCGGCGATCGGCGCGGGCGTGACGGGAGCCCTGATGCTGATGGCCTACCGGCGCCTGGCGAGCCGGTCGGGGGGCGCGTCCGGCGACCGCTCGCGGCGCCTGCGGCTCGCCGCGCCGGTCGCCGTCCTCGCGGGTACGGCGGTGGCGATCATCGGCCTGGCGGCGCTCGGCATCGACGGCGCGAGTGACTCCGGCGGTGCGGCGGCGCTCGCCGCCCTGCCGGCGACCGGGCTCGGCAACCCCGTCACGGGCGTGTTGCTCATGTTCCGCGGTCTCGACACCCTGCTCGAACTGGTGGTGCTGCTGGTCGTGCTGCTCGGCGCCTGGGCGATGATGATCCCGGGGCCGCCGCCCGCGCTGCACCTGGTGAGCCGCGACACGCCGCTGGTCGCGGCGCTGCTCACGATCGCCGCGCCGCTGTGCGTGCTGGTGGCGGTGCACCTGCTCGTGGTCGGTGCCGACGAGCCCGGCGGGGCCTTCCAGGCGGGGGCGGTGCTGGCCGCCGGCGGGGTCCTGCTCGTGTTGACCGGCGTGCTGCGTCCGTCGCGCGAGGCCGGGCCCGTCATCCGCCTGGCGGTGCTGGTCGGACCGGCGGCGTTCGTCGTCGTCGGCGTCTCGGCGATGGCCTTCGGTCGACCCGTCATGGAGCTGCCGGGACTCTGGGCGGTCTACCTGATCGAGACCGCCATGATGATCTCGATCGCCGTGACGCTGTCGCTGCTGTTCGGGCGCTCCGGCGGCTTCCGGAGGGGCGGCCCGTGAGCTCGCTCGCCGTCTACGTGGTCGCCGCGGCGGCGGTGTTCGGTGTGGGCGTCTACGGTCTCATCGTCGCGGATCACGTGCTGCGCAAGCTCCTGGCGCTCAACATGATGGGCAGCGCCGTGTTCGTGCTCATGGTCGCCGTCTCCGGCTCCGCCCAGGGCCGTCCCGATCCGGTGGCGCAGGCCCTCGTCCTGACCGGGATCGTGATCGCCGTCGCGGCCACGGCCTTCGCGCTGGCGCTGCTGGTGCGCATCCACCACGACACGGGCCGCGTCACGCTGTCCGAGCGGGGCGACGATGACGACTGAGGCGCTCGCCGGGCTGGTCTTCGTCCCCCTCGTCGCCGGCATGGTGGCGATGCTGCTCCCCGCACGCGCAGCCGGCGTGCTCGTGATCGCGGCCCTGGCGCTGGTGCCGGTGCTGTTGTGGCCGGTGACGCTGGCCGTCTGGCACGGCGGGCCGGTGCTCGTCGAGCTCGGCGGCTTCGGGCCGCCGCTGGGCATCGTGTGGCGCGCCGATCCACTGGCGCTGTCGATGCTGTGGTTCACGGCGCTGGTGGCGCTGCTCGTGAGCCTGCACGCCCTCGCGGGTTTCCGTCCGGAGACCGCCGAGGGGAGGCGCTTCTGGCCGCAGTGGCCCATCCTGATCGCGGCCATCAACGCCCTCTACCTGTCGGCCGACCTGTTCAACCTCTACGTGACGCTCGAGCTGGTGACGCTCGGCGCGGTGGTGCTCATCAGCGTCGGCAGCAAGAGCGTCGCCATGATCGCCGCCATGCGCTACCTGCTCCTCGCGCTGATGGCCTCGCTCTTCTACCTGCTGGCAACGGCCCTCATCTACGGACAGACCGGCACGCTCGACCTCTACCTGGCCGGCGAGCGGCTGCAGGACGGCACGCTCGCGGCGGCGGCGCTCATGCTCATGATCACGGGGCTGCTGCTCAAGTCGGCGATCTTCCCGCTGCACATGTGGCTGCCGGCCGCCCACGGCAACGCGCCCTGGTCCGTGAGCGCGATCCTGTCGGCGTTGGTGGTCAAGGCTTCGCTCTACATCGTGCTGCGCGTGTGGTTCTGGACGGCGGTCGGCATCGACACGCAGATGGCGGCCACGTTCCTCGGGGTCCTCGGCGCGATCGCCATCCTCTACGGCTCGCTGGCGGCACTCGTCCAGGAGCGCCTCAAGATGCTCATCGCCTACTCGACGGTGGCGCAGCTCGGCTACGTGATGCTGCTCTTCCCCCTGGCGAGCACGGCGGCGTTCCGCGGCGTGACCATGCACCTCGTGGCGCACGGCTTCGCCAAGGCGGCGATGTTCCTGGCGGCCGCCAACATCCTGCGCGCCCTGGGCCACGACCGCCTGCGGCGCATGACCGGCATCGATCAGAAGCTCCCGATCGACTTGGCCGCCTTCGCGCTGGCCGGCGTCAGCATCATGGGCCTGCCGCCCAGCGGCGGGTTCCTCGGCAAGTGGCTCCTGCTCGAGGCGGCCTGGGCGCGCTCAGGCTGGGGGTGGATGGCGGTGATCGTGCTCGGGAGCCTCATCGCCGCCGCCTACGTCTTCCGTGTCGCCGCCCTCTCCATGTTCGGCAGCGGGCGTGCGGGTCGCGTCGAGGTGCCACGGACGCTCGCCAGCATGACGGCGCTGGCGCTGGCACTCGTCGCGATCGCGCTCGGTTTCGCCGCCGCGCCGTTCTTCGCGCTCATCGACCGGGGCCTGCCGCCGGGGATGCTGCCGTGAGCGACGCGCTGGTCACGCTGCTACCGCTCGCCGTGGTGCTGATCTCGCTCGTCGCCGGCATCGCGATCTTCGTGCTGGGGGAACGGCGCCAGCTCGCCCGCACGATCGTCAACCTGGCGGCGGCCGTCGGCAAGGTGGTGCTGGTGGGCATGATCGCGCTGCAGGTGCTGGCCGGGCGCGTGCCGGAGTTCCGGCTGGCGCTGCTGCCGGAGCTCGACCTCGTGCTGCGGGCCGACGCGCTCAGCATGCTCTTCGCCTCGCTGTCGGCGGTGCTGTGGCTGGTCACGACGGTCTACGCGATCGCCTACCTCGAGCGCTCGCCCAACCGGGCGCGCTTCTTCG
>SKWV01000308.1 GCA_007128755.1 Trueperaceae bacterium | reverse complement strand
GCCCCGCGGGCGCGCTCGCCGGCCGCCTGCAGCGCGTTCACCTCGGCGTGCGGCTCGCCGGCGCGCGCGTGCCAGCCCTCGCCCACGACCTCGTCGCCGGCCACGACCACGCAGCCGACGAGGGGGTTGGGAGACGCCTCGGGCCGGCCCCGCTCGGCCAACGCGAGCGCGTGACGCATGTGCTCGACGGCTCGGCCGCCGTGCGCTGTCGGTTCGCTTCCATGCTCGGGGGACTGGGTCCGACTCGTGTCGACGTCGGCCCGCCCCGCATCGCTGCGGTGCTGCATCGGCATCGCCCGCGTCGCCCGGTGGGCGTCGCGAACATCCTCCTTCTCTCATCCGGACTATGACCGTCGGCGCCCGGTTCTCACGGGCTCGGGCCCGGCCTCTCTGGCCGAGCTTCGCAGGCTCGCTCCGATGCTCCCGCCCCTCACGTGGGACGAAGCCGAAGACCGCTGCCGGTCGGGAATCTCACCCTGCCCCGAAGGAGCGCCCCGCGTCTGCGCGTGGGCTCGGGCCGCCGCGAGGCGACCCTGGTTGTGGCCGGCCCCGCACGGGGGCGAGGCTTCGGCCGTTCCAGTATATGGCGACGCCCGGCGGGCGGGTGTCCCCGCGCGGCCGATGCGGCAGACGATCATGCGCATCGAGCACGCGACGGTACACTCGCCGGCATGCTGACCTTCGATCAGAAGCTCGACAACCTCGCCTCCGTCGCCCTGCGCGTCGGCGTCAACCTCCAGCACGACGCCCGGCTGCTGCTCATCGGGCCGATCGAGGCCACGGAGCTCATGCGCCGCATCACCGCCCAGGCGTACGACCTCGGCGCCTCCTACGTCCACGTCCAGTACGTCGACGATTCACTGGGTCTGATCCGCGCGCAGCACGCGCGTCAGGAGACGCTCACGCGCGTGCCGCAGGAGTACGCCGACATGATCCACACGATGGCGGCGCGAGGCGACGCCTACCTCCGCATCGACGGCGGCGATCCCGACCTGATGTCGGCCGCCGACCCGGAGCGCGTCGCGACGATGGTGCGCGCCGGCCGCGAGGCGATGAGACCGGTCTCGGACCTGGTCCAGCGCGCGTTCATGCCCTGGACGATCGTCCCCTACGCGGTGCCGGCATGGGCGCGCAAGGTGTTCCCCGACGTCGCCGAGGACGAGGCGCAGGAGCGGCTGTGGGATGCGGTCTTCGCGGCCACGCGCGCCGACCTCGACGATCCCGTGGGCGCCTGGCACGTGCACATCGAGCGGCTGCAGGCCCTGGCGCGCCGCCTGAGCGGGTGCGCGTTCGAGGCGTTGCACCTGCGTGGACCCGGCACCGACCTGCGCATCGGCCTCGCCGACGGGCACGTGTGGGAGTCGGGCGGCAGGGAGTCCGCGGTGAACGCTTTGCGCAGCGTCCACAACGTCCCGACGGAGGAGGTCTTCACGGCGCCGCACGCCCAGCGCGGTGAGGGCACCGTGCGCGCGAGCAAGCCGCTCTCCTACCAGGGGCAGCTGATCGAAGGGTTCGCGCTCACGTTCGAGGACGGCAAGGTGGTCGACGCCACGGCGGAGCGCGGAGGGCGCGTGCTGCAGAGCCTGCTCGACACCGACGAGGGAGCACGGCGTCTGGGCGAGGTCGCGCTCGTGCCGCACTCCAGCCCGATCAGCCAGAGCGGGCTGCTGTTCTACGACACGCTGTTCGACGAGAACGCCGCCAGCCACGTGGCGCTTGGCCGGGCGTACGAGACGACCATGCGCGACGGCGTCACCCGGCCGCTCGAGGCGTTGCAGCGCGACGGCTTCAACCAGAGCCTCGCGCACGTCGACTTCATGATCGGATCGGCCGACCTCGACGTCGACGGCCTGGCGCCCGGCGGGGTCACGACGCCGGTCATGCGTTCCGGCGAGTGGGCCCTCTGACCCGGTCGTTCGAGGAGCGTCTCGACGCCCTCGCGCTGCTGGCGCTCCGTGTCGGTGTCGGCTTCGGGGCGGGTGAGCGCCTGCGCCTCGGCGGGCCGCTCGAGGCGGCTCCCCTCGTGCGCCGCATCACCGCCCTCGCGTACGACTTCGGCGCCACGTACGTGGACGTGCGGTACGCCGACGCCGAGATCGAGCTCGCGCGGGCGCTCCACGCGCATGGCGAGACGCTCGACCACTACCCGAGCGAGCAGGCGGATCTCGCGTACCTCGTCGCCGCCCGCGGCGACGCGGTCATCCGCGTGAGCGGCGCCGATCCCGACCTGATGTCCCGGGCGGACCCCACTCGCGTGCAGCGCATGACGCGCGCGGCCGGCCGCGCGAACCGGCGCGCGCGCGAGCTGGGGATGCGCTCGTTCATGCCCTGGACGATCGTGCCGAGCGCCACGCCGGCGTGGGCCCGCAAGGTCTTCCCGGGCGAGACCGACGCCATGGAGCGGCTGTGGCACGAGATCTTCACGGCCACGCGCGCGACGGCCGAGGATCCGGTCGCGGCGTGGGAGGCGCACGCCGACGGGCTCGACGCACGAGCGCGCCGCTTGAGCGCCGCCGGCCTCGCCGCCCTCCACCTCCGCGGCCCGGGTACCGACCTGCGGATCGCCCTCTGCGAGGGGCACGTCTGGGAGGGCGCTTCCGCCACGGCCGAGAGCGACGGCCGCCGCATCGTGGCCAACATCCCGACGGAGGAGGTCTTCACGGCCCCGCACGCCAGGCGCGTGGACGGGGTGGTGCGCGCGACCAAGCCCCTCTCCTACGACGGGCAGCTCATCGACGGCTTCTCGCTCACGTTCGAGGACGGCGCCGTGGTCGACGCTTCGGCGGAGCGGGGCCAGGCGGTGCTCGACGGGCTGCTCGAGACGGACGCGGGCGCGCGCCGCCTGGGCGAGGTGGCCCTGGTCCCGCACTCGAGTCCGATCGCACGGAGCGGACGGTTGTTCTTCAACACCCTGTTCGACGAGAACGCCGCGTGCCACCTCGCGCTCGGCGATGCGTACCTCACGAGCGTGCGCGGCGGCCTGGAGCGCCCACGCGAGGACCTGGGGGCCGACGGCCTCAACCGGAGCCTGGTTCACGTCGACTTCATGGTCGGTTCGAGCGAGCTGGACGTCGACGGCGTGCACGGCGACGGCACCGTGGTGGCGGTGATGCGCGGCGGCGAGTGGGAGATGGGCGCGCTGGTACCGTGACCGCATGAGAAGCTTCGAGGAGCACCTCGACGTCCTCGCCCGGCTCGCGCTCGACGTCGGCGTCGGCTTCGCGGCGGGTGACCGGCTGCGCCTCACGGGACCGATCGAGGCCGCACCGCTGATCCGGCGCATCACCACGCTCGCCTACGACACGGGCGCCACCTTCGTCGACGTGCACTACGTCGACGACCGGCTCGCGCTGGCGCGCGCCATGCACGCCCGCGACGAGACGCTCGACGTGTACCCGCAGGAGCACGCCGACGTAGCGGTCGCGGTGGCCGAGCGGGGTGACGCCGTCATCCGCGTCTCTGGCCGCGATCCCGACCTGATGTC
>SKWV01000112.1 GCA_007128755.1 Trueperaceae bacterium | reverse complement strand
CCGAAGCGCGCGCCGCTGCAGAAGGCGTACACCTGCATCGCGCACTCGAACCCCTTCAGGCGCTGCGGCAGCGACCACGCCCGCGCCGATTGCCGCACCATGCGCTCGTCGAAGGGCGCGTTCCAGGCGACGACCCGCTGCCCGGCGGTCGCCGCGAGCACCGCGTCGTAGACCTCGGACCACGGCGGGGCGTGCTCCAGGTCGCGCATGGTGAGGCCGTGGACGCGCGACACGACCGCCGGCACGCGGCCCGATCGGGGCCGCACGAGCGTGTCGACGAGCGCGGTGCCGTCGGGCGCGAGCACGCTGATCTCGATGATCTCGTCGGCGTAGCCGAGGCCGGTCGTCTCGGTGTCGAGCACGACGAAGGGCGACGCCAGGAGCTCGCGGAGGAAGGCGCGCGCGGTCGCGGTGGTGGTCGCCGGGTCGGCGTCGGTGCGCTTGAGCTGCGTGAGCAGACCGGACGCGCCTGGCAGCGCCACGGCGGAGCGCCGGGACGCGCGGCCCGCGGTCGACCCCGCCGAGCCGATGGGGAGCGCGGGATCGGCCGCGCCGCGCTCGGCGCCGCGCCGCGCCTCGCGGGGCGTGGCGTCGGCTTCGCGGTAGAGCTCGACGTCGCGGTCCCCCACCACGACGACCGCGACCGGGTCGCCCTGGGGCTCGAGGCCGGCGAAGCGGAGGTCGTTGGCGGGCCGCAGGTCGCGCGGCACCTCGTCCCACGAGCCGTAGCGCAGGGGCTCCATCACGCTCGATCATACGGACGAGGGCGGCCGGGCGACGTCGCCGTCAGAATCCCGTAAGTCGCCGTCGGTAGGCTGTGGGCGTGGATCAATGAGGCCTCCTCCCAGACCTCCCACCCTCTTCCGAGCCGAACCCCGCGCCTCCCACGCGGGGTTCACCCTTGTGGCGCGGCGGCCGGGCGCCGACCAGGGTCAGAGGCCGGGGAACAGGGGCCGCCACCATGGGATCCCGATCAGCACCAGGAGGAACGAGACCGAGAACCACGTGGCCGCGCGGGAGTACTTGGCGCGATCCGTCGCGGCGCGCCGGACGGTCACCGCACCGACGTGGGCGGCGGCCACCGCGAGCACCATGAGCAGCAGGTGCTCGACCAGGAAGTACCGGATCACCGTGTCGCCCATGCCGGCGCCCACGTCGGCGAGGCCGGCACGGACCACGGGACTCACGGCGTAGAGGACGAGTCCGATGAGGAGCTGGACGTCCATGATGATCACGTACGCGACGCCGCTGAGGCGTGCCGGGCGCGTCCACGGCCGGCGCGTCACCAGGCCGTGGATCGCGATCCCGATGGCCACGAGGGCCGCCAGCACCACGAGCCAGCGCGTGACGTTGTGAAGGTGGAGTAGACCGACGTACATGTTGACCTCCGGGGGCGACCGGGCGGCGGGCGCCTGTCGCGCGACCCTGCAGCCTACGCCGCACCGCCACGCGCCCTCAACGGGTCGCCGGCGCGTGCCGCCGGCCGCCGTCGGCGCCGAGGCCGGCGACCGGAGCGCCTGCGTCCCTGGTAGCATCCGGCCATACCAGGAGGCGCCATGGCCAACGTCGTCGTCTCGGAGTGGATCGACGCCCCCGCGGAGGAGCGCTTGCGGGAGGCGCACCACGTCGTGTCCGATCCTCGGCTGTACGCCGACCGGCCGCGGTTGATGGAGGCGCTGGCCCGAGCCGACGCCTGGATCGTGCGCAACCAGACGCTGGTCGACCACGAGGCGATCCTCGCCGCGCCGGCGCTCAAGGTGGTGGGGCGGGTCGGTGTCGGCCTGGACACGATCGACGTGGGGGCGCTGCGGGCGCGCGACGTGGTGGTGACCTGGGCGCCCGGCACCAACGCCGTGAGCGTCGCCGAGTACGTGCTGGGCGCCATGCTCCTGCACGCGCGGCGCTACGCCGAGGCGACCGAGAGCGTGCGCGCCGGCGGCTGGGAGCGGCAGGCCTTCATGGGGCACGAGCTCCACGGCCGCACGCTGGGCATCGTGGGACTCGGGGACATCGGCGGCCGCCTCGCTCGGCGCGCGCGGACGTTCGGGATGCGCGTGCTGGCCTTCGACCCGGCCCTGCACGACGCGGTGGCGGCCGTGCAGGAGCACGACGTGACCCTCGTCGACCTCGCCACGCTCCTGAGCGAGTCCGACGTGGTCTCGCTGCATGCCCCGCTCCTCGGCGCGACCCGCGGCATGATCGACGCGGCGGCGCTGGCGCGCATGAAGCCGACGTCCGTCTTGATCAACACGGCGCGCGGCGGCCTGATCGACGAGCGCGCCCTCGCCGACGCCCTGCACGCGGGCGCCATCGGCGGCGCCGTGCTCGACGTGCGCGCCAGCGAACCTCCCGGCGCCGACGACGCGCTGGCGCGCTGCCCCAACGTCACGCTCACGCCCCACATCGCCGGCGTGACCGTCGATTCGAACGCGCGTGCGTCGCACCACGTCGTCGACGAGGTCCTGCGGGTCCTGCGCGGCGAGCGCGCCCGCACGCCCGTCCCCGGCTGACGCTCCAGACCTCAGGCGGGCGGTCGCTCGAACGGCACGGCGGCGTCGGCCCGCAGCGAGCGCTCGACCGCGAGGCAGAGCTCGACCGCGACGAGGCCGTCGTAGGCGTCTGCCGGCGGCGGCGCTCCGGTGCGGACGGCCTGGGCGAAGGCCGCGGTCTGGCGCCACAGGTCGTGCGCGTGCCCGGTCTCGCGGGGCACGCCCAGCGCGCGCGTGCCGCGCTCGTCGTGGAGGGTCAGGCCGACGACGGGGGCGGGATCGAGATCCATCTCGCCCGCCCACGAGGCGTGCAGCGCGCCGGTGGTGCCGACGAGCTTGAGGTCGACGGTGTGCCCGTAGGCGGCGGTGCTGCGCGTCACCAGGGCGGTGGCGCCGCCCTCGAACCGGAGTCGCACGTCGAGGTTCTGCCACGCCGCCTCGTGCCCCGGGCGGGAGGTCGCCCAGGCGGTCACCTCGTGCGGTTCGCCCAGGTACCAGCGAGCGAGGTCGAGGTAGTGCACCGGCTCCTCGAGCACGCTCGAGCCGAGCCTCTTCGGGTCGCTCTTCCAGCCGCCGGATCCGCCGCGGTGGGGGCGTCGCCAGAGCGACAGCGCCAGGTGCACCGGCTGGCCGACGCTCCCGTCCGCGATGAGCGCCTTCACCCGCGAGAACAGTTCGAAGACGCGCATCTCGTGGCCCACGGCCGTCACGAGGTCGGGACGCGCCGCCGCCGCCGCGGCGACGCGACGCGCGTCCGCCGACGTGATCGCCAAGGGCTTCTCGACCAGGACGTGCTTGCCGGCCTCGAGGGCGGCCACGGCCTGGTCGGCGTGCAGGTCGTTGGGGCTGGCGACGATCACCGCCTCGACGTCGTGCGCCAGCAGGTCGTCCACGCTCGTGGTCGCCGCCACGCCCCACGCCGCGCGCACCCGCTCGGCCGAGGCCTCGCGCCCGGTCGCGACGACGACCAGCGTGGCGCCGACGCGCGCCAAGGCGTCGCGGTG
>SKWV01000058.1 GCA_007128755.1 Trueperaceae bacterium | reverse complement strand
GTGACGCTGCCGTGGACCTGCTTGGCGTACTTGCCGGTCTCGAGGACCAGTTCACGCCCTCCGAGGGTGGTGGTGTAGCGGTGTCCGGTTGGGATGTTCACGATCGCTCCTTCTGCGTTGGCCCCTGGCCACCACGCACACGATGTGACGACGCCGGGAGCCGGCCACGATGGGCCCGGCCCCCGGCGTCGCCGGAGAAAGCGGTTGTGCGAGCGGCTCCAGACGAGCTGCGGGGCACGTGGTGTCGGACGCTCAGCGGCGCAGCCCGAGCTCGGCGATCAGGGCCTTGTAGCCCTCGTAGTCGGTCTTCTCGAGGTACGAGAGCATGCGCTTGCGCCGGCCGACCATCGTCAGCAGGCCGCGCCGGCCGTGGTGATCCTTCTTGTGGAGCTGGAGGTGACCGGAGAGGTCGTTGATGCGCTGCGTCAGCATGGCGACCTGGACCGCGGTCGAGCCCGTGTCCTGCTCGTCGCGACCGAACTTCGTGGTGAGTTCCTGCTTGACTTCTTTCCTGAGGGGCATGGAAGGACCTTCCTTAGGCTCCGCGAGGGAGCGCGCAAGAGACTCGGCTCCTGACCGGATCCAAGGGCGAGCGCCCGAGTGCGTCGATACCGGCCGAGATGCCTAACGGGGAATCCTAGCACATGCGCGGCCAGCGAGCATGTCTGCCGGATCGCCCGCCCCGACGCACGCCGAACCAGGCCCTGCTCAGGCGTGCTCCTCGAACCAGCCGACGATCGCCTCGAGGCGCTGCACGCGCCGATCGGGACGCCCCGAACGCGACAGCTCGTGCCCCTCGTCGGGGAAGCGCAGCAGCCGTGTGGGCGCCTGATCGAGCCGCTTGAGCGCCGAGAACCACTGCTCGGCCTGTTCGATGGGGCAGCGGTGGTCGCCCTCCGAGTGGATGATCAGCGTCGGCGTGCGCACGTTGGCGACGTACTTGAGCGGACTGCGGTCCCACAGCCGTTCGGCGTCGTCCCAGGGCGCGGTGCCCAGCTCGTTCTCCGCGAAGTAGGGGCCGATGTCGCTCGTGCCGTAGAACGAGGTCCAGTTGCAGATGCTGCGCTGCGTGACCGCCGAGCGGAAGCGGTCGGTGTGGCCGACGAGCCAGTTGGTCATGAACCCGCCGTAGGAGCCGCCCGTGAGGTGGACGGGCGCGTCGGGGCGCTCGTGCCGCGCGAGCGCGTCGTCGACGATCGCCAGCACGTCGTCGGCGTCGACCGTGCCGTACGCGCCCCTGATGGCGCCGGCGAACGCGGCGCCGAAGCTCGAGCCGCCCCGCGGGTTCCCGTACACGACCGTGTAGCCGGAGGCCGCGAGGAGGTGGAACTCGAACACGAAGCCGTACCCGTAGTTGGTGTGCGGCCCGCCGTGCACCTGCACCACCAGCGCGCGATCGGCGCGCGGCGTGCGCGGCTCGATCCGCCAGTAGGTGAGCTCCTGAGCGTCGCCGCCCGTGATCGTGCGCCCGGGCATCGGTTCGCCGCTGGTGAGGCCGGCCAGCAGCTCGTCGTTCCAGCTCGTGAGGCACCGCTCGCGGCCGTCCTCGTCGACGACGTGGAGCTGAGCCGTGCGGGTGGGCGTCTCGACGATGGCCAGCTTCCGGCCGGCGCGCGCGTCGAAGGCCGTCACCACGCGATCGCCCCCGACGCCGTCGCTGACGGCGCCCGTGAGGTCGACACGCGCGAGGGCGCTCCGGCCTTCCCGGTTGATCGCGATCACGAGGCCGTCGCCGTCCCAGCGCGGCGTGACGGGGTGCTCGCCGATGCGGGTGTCGCCCGCCACCGATGGCGCCGCCGCCACGTCCTGCGTGAGGGGCCGGGACTCGCCACCGCCGGCCGCCACCACGCAGAGCGTGGCGGGGCTGCCGAAGTCCTCGGGGTCGGCGGGTTCGTAGAAGGCGACGAGCCGAGCGTCGGGCGAGACGCTGGGGTCGGAGAAGGTGCCGGAGCGCCCCAACAGGTCGACGGCGTCGCCGCCCGACAGCGGCCGCGACCACAGCCGGCTGCGACCCATGTCGGCCTCGTCCTGATCGCGTGGGGCGAGGTAGACGACGCGCTCGCCGTCGGGCGCGACGTCCAGGCTCGACGGCGCCATGTCGAAGGTCCACAAGCGCTCGGCGTCGCCCTCGCCGACGCGCCACGCCTCGACCGTGCCGGTCTTCACCCAGCCGACGCCGTCCTGGCGGTGCTGACGCGCCTCGATCACGCGGCCGAGACCCTTCGTGCCTGCCTCGTCGAGCCAGTCGCCGCGGGTCATGACGAGCGCGTCGCCGCTCGGCAGCCAGCGGTGCCCGAGGACGCCGGCGGCGAAGTCGGTCAGCGCCCTCGCCTCGCCGCCGGAGGTCGCGATCACGTGCAGCTGCGCCGCGGCGCCCGGCTTCGTCGCCTCGGCGCGCAGCGGCGCCAGGAACGCGACGGCGTCACCGGCAGGCGACCACTGGGGCGACCGATCGGCCTCGCCGGCGCTGAACGGTCGGTCGCGTCCGTCGTCCAGATCGACGAGGCGCAGCCGGTGGCGGTAGCGCGGCGGGGCGTCTCCCGAGCCGGGCACGATCTCGCTCGCCACGTAGACGGCGCGCGCGCCGTCGGGGGAGAGGGTGGGAGCGCTGATGAAGCGCAGGTCGTGGAGGTGCGCCGCCTGCAAAGGCTGTGGCTCGGTCGCCTCGTGTGGGTCGGTCATGGTTCCCCGTTCTCGGCCGCGCTCGGGCGCGGCCCGGCGTCGGCGCTCGGCTCACGGCCGGTGACGATCTCGTGCAGGAGGATGCCGGCCGCGACGCTGGCGTTGAGCGAGGCGACGCGGCCTCGCAGCGTCACCTGCAGCACCTCGTCGCAGCGCTCGCGCACCAGCCGGCGCATGCCTCGCCCTTCGGCGCCGATCACCAGGACTACGTCGCGATCCCAGTCGACGCGCCGAGGCGCGACGTCGCCGTCGCCGGCGCTGCCGTACGCCCACACGCCGCGCTCCTTGAGGGCCTCCAGGTAGCTCGGCAGGTTGGTGACCTGGACGAGCGGGAGGTGCGACGCGGCTCCCGCGGCGGCCTTGGCCACGGTGGCCGAGAGCGGTGGGCTGCGGCGCGCCTCGGTCACGACGCCGTGGGCGCCGAGCGCCTCCGCGGAGCGGATGATGGCGCCGTAGTTGCGCGGGTCGGTGATCTGATCGAGCGCCACGAGCAGGAGCCGCTCGCCGCGCGCGCGCGCGAGCGCGAAGGGCGCCTCCTCGTCGGCATACGCCAGGTCGGGGAGCTCGGCGGCGACGCCCTGGTGGTCGGTGGTCTTGAGCGAGCGGTCGAGGTCGATGCGCGGGACGAGCTCGAGCGGCACCCCGGCGGCGCGGGCGGCGCGCTCGAGGTCGCGCAGCGTCGCCGCCGCCACGCCGCGCGCCACGAAGACGCGCTCGACCGTCCCGACCTGCAGCGCCTCCTCGACCGCGTGGCGTCCGTAGATGAGCATGCGCGAGTCTACCCGCGCCGCCTGGGCGGGGCGTCCACGCGGCCGTCC
>SKWV01000137.1 GCA_007128755.1 Trueperaceae bacterium | reverse complement strand
GCGACCGTCCACCTGCTCGAGGCGGGGCCGTACGCCTACGCCCTCGGCGGCTGGGCCGCGCCGTACGGCATCGAGCTGCGCTTCGACCGCTTCGGCGCCTGGGTCTTGCCGCTGTGCGCGCTGTTCCTCCTGGTGCTGCCGTACTCGAAGCGCTACCTGGCCGCGGCGCTCCCGCGCGAGCGCTTACCGGTGTGCTACGCCCTCCTCCTCCTGAACTGCGGCGGGATGATCGCGTTCACGCTCAGCGGCGACCTGTTCACCCTGTTCGTGGCGATGGAGGTGGTCTCGCTCTCCAGCTACGCCCTCGTCGCGGTCGCCGGCGGCGGCCTGGCGGCGTGGGCGGCGCTGAAGTACCTGCTCATCGGCTCGGTCTCCTCGATCCTGGTCTTGTTCAGCGTCGCGCTGCTGTTCGTCATCACCGGCAGCCTCAACATGGTCGACGTGGCCGCCCGCCTCGCGACGGTCGAGCAGGGCGCAGCGGTGATGCTGGCCCTGGCCGGGCTGACGGTGGGGTTCATGGTCAAGGCGGCCCTGTTCCCGCTCCACGTGTGGTTGCCCGAGGCGCACGCGATCGCGCCGAGCCCGGTGAGCGCGGTGCTGTCGGGCCTCGTCGTCAAGATCGGCATCGTGGGCATGCTGCGCGTCTACGAGCTCGCCGCCGGGGCCGGGATCTCGCTGGAGGCCTTCGGCCTGACGCTGATGTGGCTCGGCACCGTCGCGATCGTGATGGGCGCCTTCCTCGCGATCTTCCAGGACGACATCAAGCTCATGCTGGCCTACTCCACCATCTCCAACATCGGCTACATCGTGCTCGGCCTCGGCCTGGGCTCTCCCACGGCCGTCTCCGGGGCCACCGTGCACGTCTTCAACCACGCGCTCATCAAGGTGACGCTGTTCCTCGCCGCCGGCGCGATCATCCACCAGACGGGCTTCCGCACGCTCAGCGACCTGCGCGGCGTGGCGCGGTCGATGCCCCAGACGTCGATCGCCATGGCGATCGGCGCCATCGCCATCGTCGGCCTTCCGCCGACGGCCGGCTTCGTGAGCAAGTGGTTCATCGCGCTCGGCGCCTTCGAGGCCGGTCAGGGCGCGTTCGGCTTCGCGCTGCTCTTCGGAGCGCTCTTCATCATCGTGTACTACCTCCGGATGCTCAACGCCTTCTACTTCCAGGAGGCGTCGCAGCCGGCGGTCGCGGCCGCCCGCGAGGCGCCGTGGTCGATGCGGGCCCCGGTGCTCATCCTGGCCGTCCTCTGCGTGATCATGGGACTCTTGGGCGGGATCCCGCTCGCCTTCGTGGACGACGCCGTGCTGGATCTCGTCGCCAGGCTGGGCCGCTGACGTGGACATCGTCGACCCGCGTCCCCTGCTGGCGCCGCTGATCGCCTTCGCCTGCGCAGGCCTGGTGTTCGTGATGGGCCGAAGCACCTTCTGGCGCGGCTTCTGGAGCGTGAGCGCTGCCGCCATCACGCTGGTCGTGGTGCTCTCGATGCTGCCTGGCACGCTGCGAGGCAGCGTCTACGTGTTCGAGCTCATCGAGTTCGCGCCGGGCATGAGCGTCGCGTTCCGGGCCGACGCGTACGGCATGTTCTTCGCCTTGGTGTCGTCGACGCTGTGGGTGTTCACGACGGTGTACGCCATCGGCTACATGCGCGACGCCGCGGACCGCCTCCGCTTCTTCGGCTTCTTCGCGCTCTGCGTCTCGACGACGGTCGGCATCGCCTTCGCGGAGAACCTGCTCACCTTCTTCCTCCTCTTCGAGACGCTGACGATCTGCGCCTACCCGCTGGTGACGCACTCCGGGACACCGCAGGCGCTGCGGGCGGGCCGCGTCTACCTCGCCTACACCCTGACCGGCGGCGCGCTGGTGCTGATCGGCTCCGTCATGACGCTGAACGTCGCCGGCACGCTGACCCTGAGCGAGCCCGGCGTGCTGAGCCTCGACGCCGGCAGCGCGCCCCTGGCCGTGATCTTCCTGGCGCTCGTAGGCGGCTTCGGCGTCAAGGCCGCGATCATGCCGCTGCACTCCTGGCTGCCGCTCGCGATGGTGGCACCGGTGCCCGTCGGCGCCCTCCTGCACGCGGTGGCGGTGGTGAAGGTAGGCGCCTTCGGCGTGACGCGCGCACTCTACAACGTCTTCGGCATCGAACTGCTCGCGGTGCTCGGCTTCGCGACCTACCTCGCCTGGGTGGCGGCGTTCACCATCGTGGCGGCCGCGCTGCTCGCGCTGGCGCAGGACACGCTCAAGCGGCGCCTCGCCTACTCCACCATCAGCCAGCTATCCTACGTCGTGCTGGCGGCGTCCCTTCTCACCCCGCTCGCGGCGCTGGCCGCGATCATCCACCTCGCCAACCAGGCGTTCGCCAAGATCACCATGTTCTTCGTGGTCGGCGCCATCGAACGCACCACCGGCAAGACCCGTGTGAGCGAGCTCGCCGGCATCGGCAGGACCATGCCGTGGACCATGGGGGCGTTCACGGTCGCCGCGCTCTCCTTCGTCGGCGTGCCGCTCTTCGCCGGCTTCGTGACCAAGTGGTACCTGTCGCTGGGGGCGCTCCAGGCGGGCGCGTGGTGGTTCGTCCTGGTCATGATCGCGAGCTCCTTACTGAACGCCGCCTACTGGTTCCCGATCGTGCACCTGGCCTTCTTCCGCCCGAGCGACGGCAGGGCGGCCCGCGGTCACGAGCCATCCGCCCTGCTGCTCGGGCCGATCCTGGCGTGCGCCCTCTACGTGCTGCTGCTGGGCATGACCATGAGCGTCCCGGGCATGCCCGCCTCGGTGGCCGAGGTCGCCGTGTTGCAGGTCTTCGGCGCGGGAGCGCCGGGGCCATGACGCCCACCGTCACCTCCTGGTGGCCGGTGATCGCCGTGGCGCTGCCGCTGGTCGCGGCCATGACGGCGTTCGGCTGGTCGGCGAAGCCCGGACGCCGGCGACCGGCGGTCGTCATCGCGCTCGCCACCGCGATGCTGGCGGTGACGATGGCGCTCGTGCCCGACGTGCTGCAGGGACGCACCATCGAGGTCTCCATGCTGCGCCTGACCACGCAGCTATGGCTGCACCTGCGCGTCGACGCCGCCGGGGCCATCTACGCGGTGACGGTCGCCGGCCTCTCGCTGCTGGCCGTGATCTACTCCCTCGGGTACCTCGGCGACGGGCCCAGGCTGGGGCGGTACTACGGCGTGCTCCTGATCTGCGTCGCCTGCACCATCGGTGTGGCATACGCCGGCAACCTCTTGACGTTCCTCGTGTTCTACGAGCTGTTGTCGATCCTGACCTACGTGCTGGTCGTGCACGAGGAGACTCCTGCGGCGTTGGCCGCGGGCCTGAAGTACATCGCCTACATCATGGTGGGTGGCAGCCTACTGCTGGCCGGCATCATCCTGACGTTCTTCCTCGCCAACGACCTCACCTTCTCGAGCGGCGGGCTGCTGCCGCCCGACGCGCCACCGGCGCTGCTGCTCGCCACCTTCTGGTGCCTCGTGGCCGGCTTCGGCGTCAAGGC
>SKWV01000222.1 GCA_007128755.1 Trueperaceae bacterium | reverse complement strand
GCGCCAGCCTGGCGCTCCTCCTCGCCCGCACCACCGTCGTCATCATGCCGCGCGCGACGACGCCGGATGAGCGCCTTGTCGATCTCCGCGGCGACGACGATGGTGGCGCCGACGGCGATCACCATGCCCCAGTGCCCCAGTTCGAGCGGGACCGTGTCGAAGATCGCCTGCATGAACGGCAGGTGCAGCGCCCCGATGTGCGCCGCCACGGCGATCCCCATGGCGGCGAAGAGGAAGGGGTTGGCACCCAGAGGCACCTTGACGATCGAACGGTGGAACGACCTGGCGTTCAGCACGTGGAAGAACTGGAAGAGGACCATCTGCGTCATCGCGACCGAGCGCGCCAGCTCGATGTCGACGCCCTGCTCGAGCATCCACCAGAACACGCCGAGCGTGCCGACGGTGATGATGAGGCCGACCCACGCGAGCCGCCACATGACGAAGGCGTTCAGGACGCCCTCCTCGGGTGGCCGCGGTGGCTCGTCGAGCAGCCCCGGCTCGCCCTTCTCGAACGCCAGCGCGAGGTCCTGCAGACCGTTGGTGACGAGGTTGATCCAGAGCACCTGCGCGGCGACGTAGGGCAGCGGGATGAACCCGAACACCGACGCGAGGATGGTGGCCACGAGGCCGATGCCCGTCGACAGCAGGAAGTACGTCACCTTCCGGACGTTGGCGAACACGACGCGCCCCTCCTCGACCGCCGAGGTGATGCTGGCGAAGTTGTCGTCCGCCAGCACCATCTGCGACGCTTCGCGAGCGACGTCGGTGCCGATCTGGCCCATGGCGATGCCGATGTGGGCGGCGCGCAGCGCGGGTGCGTCGTTGACGCCGTCACCGGTGACGGCGACGATCTCGCCCTGCGCCTTCAGGCGCTCGACGAGCTTGAGCTTGTGCTGGGGCGAGACGCGGGCGTACACGTCGACCTCGCGCACCAGCGCGTCGGCTTCCTCGTCCGAGCGGTTCTGCAGGTTCTTGCCCTCTTCGGCCTTCACGTCGCCGTCGCCGAAGCCGAGCTGCCTGGCGATGGCGCGCGCGGTCCGGGCATGGTCGCCGGTGAGCATGAGCACGCGGATGCCGGCGCCGCGGGCCGCATGCACGGCGTCGACGGCCTCTGGCCGCACCGGGTCCTCGAGCCCCTGCAGGCCCGTGAACACGAGGTCGTCTCCTGGGTCCTCGCCATCGAAGGCGCCCTCCTCGGCGTCGCGGTACGCCATGGCGAGCACGCGGAAGCCCTCGTCGGCGAGGGCTTGCGCGGCCTCGCGAACGGCATCGGCGTCCAGGTCGTGGATCTCCCCGTCGGCGTCGAGCGCCTGCCGGCAGCGCTCCAGCACCGCCTCGGGCGAGCCCTTCATGAAGACGCGGCGGCCCCCGGCCGTCTCGTTCAGCGTCGCCATGAACTGGCGCTCGGACTCGAACGGGATGAGGTCGAGCTGACGGTGTCGCTCGCGCGTCTGCGCGATGTCGAGCCCCGCCGCCACGGCCGCGCCCAGGATCGCGATCTCGGTCGGGTCGCCGCCGAGGCTGTCGGCGTCGTCATCGTCGGGGATGCTCTCGGCCTCGTTGGCCAGGAGCCCGGCGAGCAGCGTCATGCCGAGAGCGCCCGCGTGCTCGTCCTCGACGGCCGCCTCGGCCGCCTCGGCGACGCCAGCGCCGGCCGAAGCGTCCGAGCCGTCCCCCTCGCCGTCGGCGTCCGCTCCGGGGCGGCCGAGCTCGTGGCGCTCGCCGTCCGCCCAGATGACGCCGACCGTCATCTTGTTCTCGGTCAGGGTGCCGGTCTTGTCGGAGGCGATCACGGTGGTCGACCCCAGCGTCTCGACGGCGGGCAGCGAGCGGATGATGGCGTTGCGCTTCGCCATGCGCTGCACGCCGACGGCGAGCGTCACCGTCAGGACGATCGGCAGCGCCTCGGGGATGGCGCCCACGGTGAGCGCGATGGCGGTGCGGACGATCTCCTCGAGCGGCTGGCCGAGCAGCAGGCCGACCCCCACCACGACGAGCGCCAGCACGACGACCGCGATGCCGATGAGCTTCGCGAGCCGCTCCATCTTCTCCTGGATGGGCGTCTTGACCTCGCCGATCTCGCGCGTCGCGGCGGCGATGTCGCCGAGCTCGCTGGCGTCCCCCGTGCGCACCGCGACGCCCCGCCCCCGCCCCCGCGCGACGGTGGTGCCCGAGAAGGCCATCCCGACCTGATCGCCGGGCACGGCGTCCTCGTCCTCCGTCGCCGCGGGGTCCTTCTCGACGGGCCGGGACTCCCCCGTGAGCGCCGACTCGTCGATCCTGAGGTCGCGCGCCTGCACCAGGCGCACGTCCGCCGGCACGCTCCCGCCGGCGCTCAGCACCACCACGTCCCCCGGTACGACGTCCTGACCGTCGATCTCGCGTCGCTCGCCGTCGCGCACGACCTGCGCCTTCGCGGCCGTCATCTCCTGGAGCGACTCGATCGACCGGCGCGCCCGCCACTCCTGCGAGAACCCGATCACCGCGTTGAGGACGACGACCACCATGATGACGGCGGCGTCGACGACCTCGCCGAAGACGAACGCCACGACGGCCGCGGCGATGAGGATGTAGATCAGCGGATCCGTGAACTGCCGCAGCGCGACGCGCCACCAGGGGTCGCGCTCCTCGCGCTCGATGGCGTTGGGACCGTAGTGCTCGAGCCGCCGCTCCGCCTCCTCGGACGTGAGCCCGCGCTCGACGTCGGTCTCGAGCTCGCTCACGGCCTCGTCGGCCTCGAGCGTGTGCCACTTGATGTCTCGTACCTTCACCACGCCGCTACCTCGCCGGTCGCCCGATCGCCCTCACTGGCGCTCGAAGCTCCACGACGATGGTAGGCGCCACTGGGCGCAGGCGGCGTGTCCGCTGACCGTCTCCTCAGGTGAAGGGGTTCAGGCGAACCACGGCGCCACGCGGTCGCTCAGGTGCTCGCCGATCGCCAGCGACGCCGTCGCCGCCGGCGATGGGGCGTTGAGCACGTGCAGCGCGTGCTCCGTCTGCACGACCGCGAAGTCGTCGACGAGCCGGCCGTCGGGCCCGATCGCCTGGGCGCGCACGCCCGCGCCGCCGCGCCGAACGTCGGCGACCGTGAGGTCGGGTACCAAGGTCTTGAGGGACGCCACGAACGCCGCCTTGCTGAACGAGCGGTAGTACTCGTACGCTCCGATGCGCCAGTAGCGCCCCGCCAGCCGCCAGAAGCCGGCGAAGGCGAGGGTCTCGAACAGATCGCCGGGCCGCACGACGCGGTGGGAGTATCCCTCGCGCGCCAGGGCGAAGACGGCGTTGGGCCCGGCCTCGACCTCCCCGTGCACGGTCCTCGTCAGGTGGACGCCGAGGAACGGCATGTCCGGGTCCGGGACCGGGTAGATGAGGCCGCGGACGAGGTCGCTGCGCTCCTTCGTCAGGAAGTAGTACTCGCCCCGGAAGGGCACGATCCTGACCTCGGGCGTCACGCCGCCCATGCGGGCGAGGCGATCGGCGTGCAGCCCGGCGCAGACGATC
>SKWV01000408.1 GCA_007128755.1 Trueperaceae bacterium | reverse complement strand
CGCCCGGCGTCCTCGCTCTTCCACGCTCCCTCGCCGCGGGTACCCAGGTAGAGCGTCTCACGGCGGCGCGGGTCGACGGCGAGGCACTGCGCCGCTCGTGGCGAGCGCACGCGCGCCGCCGCCCACCGGCCTTCGGCTTCGACGATCCGGACGATGCCTGCATCGGCGACGGCCCACAGGTCGCTCATCGCGCGGCGGCCCGTAGCGCGACGGGGTCACGAGGTGCGTGTCGGTCCGCGGCCATGAGGCAGCATAGGGGCTACGGAGGCGCCGAGGGGCTGCTCACAGCCCGGTCCGCCAGCGACCCCAGCTCGAACCGGAACCCACCGCTGCCGCACGTGACCGCGTAGACGGTCGTCGCACCGGGGCCGAGCGCGATCCCCTTCCACCGGAGCGCTCCGAACGCGCCATCGTCGAGGGTGTGCCACGACGTCCCCGTGTCGACGCTCGCCCACATGCCCGACCGACCCGATGAGCCGGCCAACGGCTCGCCCGCGATCGCGATCGTCGCACCGTCGTCGGCGAGGGCGAGGCCAGTCACGTGGCACGGGGCTTCGTTACCAGGGAACACCTTCGACCAGCGTCGCCCGCCATCGAGGGTGCGCCAGAGCCCCGCGCGCGTGAAGCCCGCCCACAACGCCTCCGGCCGTGCCGGGTCGCAGCGCAGGACCGCGAGCGTCGTCTTGGGGTCGGCGCCGAAGGGCAGCCCGTCGCCGATGGGCACGACCTCGTCGTCGGGGCCGACGCGGAACACGCCCTCGGTCCACTCGCCGACGTAGAGCGTGTCGTCTCGATGCGGATCCACACAGAGATGACGGTTCGTGCCACAGGCGTTCTTCACCTGGTACCCCACGACGGGCATGAGCTCAGCGTCGATCCACGCCGCGTGGTGCGGGAACGTGTGCACGTGGCGCGGGAACACGACGTCGCGACGGTGCCATCCACGCCCTTCGTCGTGCGAGCGGTAGAGTCCCGCCCCGTCCGCGAGGGCGCCGTCGAGGAAGGCGTGGTACCGGCCCGGCACGCGAGCGTCTTCGACCAGCGCCTGGATGAAGAGGCCATCGCCGAACGCGTGCACCGGCCGGCCGGTGGCGCCGCCGTCGACGGAGCGCACGATCACCGCCGGCCGACGGGCCGCTCCCCGACGCGTGAGCCCAGCCAGCACGAGGCCCGGCCGGTGCCGTGACGCGACCACCGCCGTCGAATCCGAGGCGCCACCCGGAGGCGGCGGCTCCACGCGCATGGGCTCGAAGGACCGGCCCGCGTCACGACTGACGCTCGGCCGATGGTCGGCGAGCGTGAGGTGGACCGTCTCCGGAGCGTGCGGGGCGACGGCGATGGCCTCGCCGCAGGTCGTCTCGATCCCGGAGAAGTGGTTCGCGTCCCAGGTCAGGCCGCCATCGTCGGAGCGCGCGACGCCGTACCAGTTGCAGAGGTAGAGCCGGCCCGGCACCCGCGGGCACGCCCGCAGCGTCGAGATCGCCCAGCCGGCGTGGCGCTCGCTCATGTAGGGCGGGTAGCGCACGAGATGCGCGGCGACGTGCCGCCGCACCAGCCGCCATCGGCGGCCGTGATCCTCCGAGACGTACACGGGGACGGGCGCCAGCGCGTCGTCACCCGGACGTGCGTCGGGCGCCGTGTAGAGCGTGCCGTCGGCGGCGACCGTCAGCGCGTGGAAGCTCGCGCCGGCGGGCAGGCCGGTCATGATCGCGCTCCACGTGCGCCCGTCGTCGCGCGAGCGCAGGAGGCCGTCTTGGAGCGTCGCCGCGTACAGCGCGCCGTCGGGACCGAAGGCGAGGTTGGTGACGTCGGGCCCGTCGAGTGCCACCGTCCAACTGGATCCGCTATCGGGCGAGATCAGGAGCGAGCCCCGATCGCCGCGCCTGACGTCCGAATAGCGGCGGCACTTCTCGGAGGTGGCCTCGTGCGCCCACCGCGACCCGCGCTCCACGACCGAGAACACCCGGTCGCTGCAAGTCGCGACGTAGAGCCGTTCGGCGACGTGCGGGTGCGCCGCGACGACCGAGATGCGAGCGCCGGCGAGCCCGAGGTGCTGCCAGGTCGTGCCGCCGTCGCCGGAGCGCCATGCGCCCGTCGAGTACGCTCCCGCCACGATCACGTCGGGCGCCGACGGACTGCACGCGATCACCTCGCCCATCATCCGCGTGGGGCCGTTGCCGAAGAAGTCGCACCGGTCCGTCAGTTCGTGCCAGGTGGCGCCACCGTCCTGCGTGCGGTGGATGGTCCCGAAGCGGCGGCCGCCGCGAGCGTCGCCCGAGCACCGGAACGCCAGGCCCGGGACGAGCGGGCTGATGGCGACGCTCTGCACCATGTGGTGGTGGGCCTCGGTCATGCCGCGGTTGACGGGCCGCCAGACGCGGCCGCCATCGTCGCTGCGGAACACCCCGCCCACGTCGCAGCGAGCGAGGAGGCGATCGGGCACGAGCGGGTCGACGACGAGCCCGGTGACGTACCCGCCGCCGCCGATCCGGAGCGGCACGGCCGAGGCGGGAGGCGGGTCGGGGGCTCGCTTCACCGCCCGAAGTAGGTGGTCGCCGAGCGCGGCGGCGCCCGGACCGCGATGCGGCCGTCGCTGACGTCCACGGCGCCCGCAGGCACGTAGTCGTCGTCCTCGCTGGTGCGGTAGGCGGTGAAGGCGGCGTGGTCGCTGCCGCGGACCTCGACCTCGAACTCGCGCTCCGCGTCGCCGAGGTTGAGCACCACGAACGCATCGGGATGGCGCGAACCCCGCCCCCCGAAGGCGACGAGACCGATGCGCCGGTCGTTCGCGTGGGCGTGGCACACCGACATACCGGGCTGGCCCGCTCGGGAGATCTGCTTGAGGAAGTGGTACCCCTTCGTGACCTCGTACCGGCCGTCCTCGTAGACGCGGAAGGCGGTGCCGGGGTTCGGGTCTCCGCCTTCCCAGTGACCCTGCAGCTGGATCGTCGCCCAGGGGATGATGGCGTTCACCTTGGCCGCGTAGATGTTCTGCCGCATCTCCTCGAGGAAGTAGACGTCCATCTTGCTCCAGCTCGTCGACGTCACCCAGGCGTGCAGCTCGGGCCGCCGCGCCCTGAGCACGTCGATGCCGGCCGAACGCCAGTCGTTGAACCAGTCGCCATCGATGTCCCCGCCCTTGAACCCGTGCGACGTCACGAGACCGAGTCCGGCCAGGGCCTGCTCGTCGTCGGCGATGGCGTCGGCGTAACCCCACGCCTGGAAGCGGTACCAGCCGGTGCACTCGCCCGGCGTCACTCGGACGTCGGAGAGCCCGTGAGCGGCCAGCATCTCCGGCATGAAGCGGAGGAAGTCGACCACCTGCTCGGGCGGCCAGTACATGTTGTAGTCGTGACCGGCATCGCCGTCGGTGCTGCCGTCGAGCGGCCAGCGGATCCAGTCCTCGCCCTCGTTGTGGAGCGACAGGTACGCGACGTTCAGGCCCGTCACGTCTCTCAGGTGCTTCGCCCAGGCGATCAGGTACTTGGCCGCCTCGGTCTTGAGGGCGGGATCGAGGTCACGCCCGCGAACGAAGCGCTGGCGCGTCATCCACGCGGGCGGACCGTAGAGCGTGACGATCGCCTCGAGCGCGTCACCTCGCCTGGCGAGGCGCTCGAGCCCGCCCTGCACGAACGCCAACATGTTGCTCGTGGTGGCGTCGTGGTCGTACGCCCGCTCGTCGAGCACGTGCGGGTCGACGTCGTAGTCGTGGCCCGGCTCGCGCTGGTGCCAGGGATCGAGGAACATCTTGACGATGCCGGGCCGGAGGCCGTCGTCCCCGAAGGTGAGATCGAGGATCTCCCCTCGCGCACGCGCGTCGAGCCGCGAGAAGCCGCCGTAGTCCTGGGGATTGGTGGCGTAGTCGCGTGTCTGGCACGCTTCGACGTAGTTGACGCCGAAGCCGTCCCAGGGGCGGATCGGTTTCGAGAAGTCGACCGCGATGCGATGCAGCTGCATGATTCCCTTCAGGCGGCTTCCGGGGGCTTCAGCCCTTCACGCCGGACGTGGCGATACCTTGGACGAGGAAGCGCTGGGCGAGCACGAAGAGGACGAACACGGGGATGAGCGACAGCGTCGACATCGCGAACAGCGGCCCGAACGACGACTCGCCGCTCGAGTCGAGGAAGGCCCGCAGGGCCAGCGGCACCGTGTGCAGGCGGATGTCGCTGATGTAGAGGAGCTGGCTGAAGAAGTCGTCCCAGCTCCACAGGAAGGCGAAGACGGCGGTGGTGATGAGGGCCGGCAGCGAGAGAGGGAAGATGATCCGCCAGTAGACCTGGAAGTGGTTCGCGCCATCGACCTCGGCGACCTCGTCGAGCTCCCGAGGGATGCTCCGGATGAACTGGACGTTCAGGAAGATGAAGAACGCCCCGCCACCGAAGAAGCTCGGCACCCACAGCGGGTAGAAGGTGTTGATCCAGTCGAGGCGCAGGAACAGCACGTACTGGGGGATGAGCGTGACGTGCCCCGGCAGCATCAGCGTCATGAGCATGAGCGCGAAGAGCGGCCGCTTGAAGCGGAACTCGAGGCGTGCGAACGCGTAGGCCGTGAAGGAAGCCGATATCACGGTCCCGATGACCGAGAGGCTCGAGATGAGGAAGGAGTTGAGGAAGAACCGGCTGAACGGGATGTTGAGCGCGGTCCAGCCGTAGCGGTAGTTGTCGAGCGTCGTGGCGCTTGGCCACAGGCCGAGATCCCGGAAGATCAGCGACGGCGGCTTGAACGACGAGCTGATCATCCAGAGGAGCGGGTAGAGCATGAGGATGGCCCCGGCGGCGAGACCGAGGTGGATGAGCCAGGTGGTGCGTGGTGCGCGCTTCACTTCTTCCCCTCGTCCTGATAGAAGACCCAGTAGCGCGACGCCACGAAGTTCACGACGGTGAAGAGCGCGATGATCAGGACGAGCGTCCACGCCAGCGCCGACGCGTAGCCCATGCGAAACGACGAGAACGCCTGCTGGTAGAGGTAGAGCGTGTAGAAGAGCGTCGAGTTGGCCGGGCCGCCGGAGCCGCCGCTGATGATGAACGCCGGCGTGAAGCTCTGGAACGAGCTGATCATCTGCATGATGAGGTTGAAGAAGATGATCGGCGTGAGCAGCGGCACCGTGATGCGGAAGAACATGGCGAGCTTCGACGCACCGTCGATGTTCGCGGCTTCGTACAGCTCCTTCGGGATCTGCTTGAGTCCCGCCAAGAAGATGATCATCGGCGAGCCGAACTGCCAGACGCCCAAGATGATCAGGGTCGAGAGGGCGGTGTCGGGGTTCGCGATCCAGGACGTGGTGGGCAGGCCCAGCGGCGCGAGCACCTGGTTCAGGAGCCCCTGGCTGCCGAACACCTGCCGCCACAGGATGGCGATGGCGACGCTGCCGCCGAGGAGCGACGGAAGATAGTAGATCGCGCGATACAGGCTCACCCCGCGGAGCGCGCGGTTGAGCACCATGGCGACGCCGAGCGCGAACACGAGCCGGAGCGGGACCGTCCAGAAGACGAAGGCCGACGTGACCTCGAGGGAGGTGCGCCAGCGGGTGTCGCGGAAGAACATGCGGGTGTAGTTGTCGAGCCCCGTCCAGACCGGCTCCGTGAAGAGGTCGTAGCGCGTGAACGACAGGTAGAGCGAGATGAGCATCGGGCCGATCGCGAACACCACCATGCCGATGAGCCACGGCGCGAGGAAGATGTACGCGACCCGGTTCTCCAGCCGCGCCCGCCGGGAGCGGTGGTCGCGACGGGGTGACGGCGCGACGCCGTCGCGACCGTTGCGCCGCAGCGTCCGTACCGTTCTCTGCGCCCAGTGCACCATCGCAGCCTCCCGGGTGAGGGGGCGTGACGCCCCCTCACCCACATTCGCGGGTCAGTTGAGGACGAAGTCGGCCTCGGCGAAGAAGGCATCGACGGCGGACTCGACCGAAGGGTGTCGTCCGAACATGAGCTCTTCGTGGACCGTCGTGAAGGCGCTCAGGACCTCACCGGCGTTCTGCGGCCGAACCTCGCCGAGGCCGGCGGTGGGAGCGATGTACTGCATCATGTCCATGAGGCGCTGGTCAGCCGGCTCCATCTGATCGGCGATCGCCTCTTGCATCAGCACCGAACCCGGAGGACCGTGCTCGCCACCATACGTCCGCGCCACCTCCGGGTCGTTCACGAGCCAGTTCACGAAGCGCACGGCCTCGACGGGGTTGCGGGTGCGGCTCGAGACCGAGATGTACGCGCCGGAGATCACGTCGCCGGCCGGCGCAGCCGGATCGTTGGGACGTGGCAGCGTCGTCAACCCGAGCCCGTCGTCGGTGTACTGCTGGAAGAGCCGGTGCTGGTTGCCGGACATGAGCTGCATGGCGATGACGTTGTGCACGAGCATGCTGTCCTGATGGGCGGCCGAGCTGCGCTCCGAGGTCACGTCGGCGGGGGGAACGCCGCCCGCCTCGCGGAGGCGCTGCCAGATGCTCCAGTACTCGACCAGGTCGTCGCGCGTGAAGCCGAGCGCGTTGCCGTCGAACAGCGTCTTGCCGCGCTGGCGCATGAACAGTTCGAGGGTGGCGTCCCAGCCGCCCTGGTCACTGGCGCCGTAGACACCCGGGCCGTGCGCCTCGGAGATGGCGATGGCGGTCTCTTCGAACTCGGCCCACGTCCAGTCGAACGTGGGGTACGGCAGGCCGGCCTCGTCGAAGAGCCGGGTGTTGTAGTGCGTGCCCGAGGAGGAGTTCCCGAGCGACACCATGACGATCGCGTCACCCGCACGCCCGGCGTCGACGATCCCCTCCGGGAAGTCGCCGAGGTCGAGGGTGCCGTCCTCGACGAAAGGCGTGAGATCGAGCAGCGTGCCGCGGCTGGCGTACTCGGTCAGGAACGCCTCGTGCATGTGGATGATGTCGGGAGCGTTGCCACCGGCGACCTGCGTCGCGAGGCGCTCCCAGTAGGGCCCCCAGCCGGCGAACTCGCGGTCGAGGATGACGCCCGGGTTCTGCTGCTCGTAGCGATCGGCGAGTTCGTTGTAGAGGGCGTGGCGTGCATCACCGCCCCACCAGGCGAGGCGCAACGGGGTCTGCGCGAATACGGCGGTGCCCAGCAGGCACACCAGGAGTACTGCGACGAGTCGTCTCACGTCTTCCTCCTTCTCCACTCCGGAGAGTGATCGAACCGGGTATGTCAGACATCATACACAACCAGGGTCGAAAGGGCAATCGCGTGCGTCTCTCAATCTGCGATCGTGTCGCGCCAGAACTCGTAGCTCTGCTCGATCGCGCCTTCGATCTCCTGCGCACCCCCCTTCTTCAGGGCTGCGAGGATCGCCTCGTGGTGCTCCACCGCCTGCGTCGGGAACGTCTTCACGCCGCGACCGATCGACTCGCGGAACAACTCGAGGATCGTGTTGCCGATCTGGATGACGAACTGGTTGTGGGTCGCCTCGAGGATGATCCTGTGGAACGCGAGGTCTTCCTCGGCCGTCGCGGTCCCGGCGGCGACGGAGCGGCGGAGATCGTTCACGCTGCGCTCGAGACGATCGAAGTCGTCGGCGGTCAGGCGTGCTTGTGCGAGGCGCGTGAAGCCCACCTCGATCATGTAGCGCACCTCGACGAGATCGCTGGCGTCGCCGTCTTGCAGCAGGAGCAAGAAGAGCAACGGGTCGACGGTGGGGAGTCGCGGACGGTCGGCGATGTAGGTGCCGCTCCCGCGCCGGACCTCGAGGACGCCCATGACCTCGAGCACCTTGAGGGCCTCCCGCAGCGAGGCGCGGCTCACCTGCATCTGCTCGGCGAGAAGCGGCTCCGGCGGGAGTTGGTCGCCCCGACGCAACCGCCCCTCCTCCATGGCACGCTTGATCTGCGAGATGACGTTCTTCGCGATCGATACTCGGTCCAGGGGTTCGAAGACGGTCATGACCCGGCGTGTCTCCAATCTATGTCGCGCTCGTGGAGTCCATTATGTATGATGTCGGACACAGAATGCAAGCTCGCTTAGGAGCGCGCCCATGATCATCGACGCGGACGTCCACATCTCACCGTTCACCGCGAGCCCGAACGACATCTCGATCGACGAGCTGCTGCGCCGCATGGACCGCGCCCAGGTCGACCGTGCCCTGACATGGCTCCGGCCGCCGTACCATCGCGACGTCGCCGCCGGGAACCGCTACGTCTGCCGAGCCGCTCGCGAGCACCCCGACCGCATCATCGGGTTCGGCTGGGCCGACCCGCACTTCGGCCTGGGCGCGATGCGCGAGGAATCCGACCGCTGCCTGGACGAGTACGGCTTCGCCGGCATCAAGCTCAACGGCGCGCAGAACGAGTTCACCATCGACGACCCGGTCCTGGTCATGCCCCTGATCGAACACCTCGCGACGCGAGGTGCGATCGTGGCCTTCCACGTGGGGACGGACGCGCCCGAGGCCACGCACCCGCGCCGGCTCGGCCGCATCGCCGGGCTGTTCCCCGACACGCGGTTCCTCATGGTGCACATGGGCGGCGTCGGCTTCCACGACCTCTCGGATCCTGCGATCGAGGTGCTGCAGGCGCATCCGAACATCACCGCGATCGGCAGCGCCGTGCGGCCCGTGAACGTGCTCAAGGCGATCAGGGCGCTCGGCCCCGACCGCATCTGCTTCGGCAGCGACGCCCCCTTCAACCTCATCCACGTCGAGGTCGCCGCCTACGAAGCGCTCCTGAAGGACGAGCTGCCCGAACCCGATCGGGCACGCGTCATGGCCGGCAACATCGCCTCGCTGCTCGATATCTCGCTCTAGGAGCCGACATGCTGTACCCGCGCAACACCACGCATCGCCAGCTCGTCGACCTCTCCGGCCTCTGGAGCTTCAGACTGGATCGCGAAGGCCGGGGCCGCGACCTCGGCTGGACGCACGGCTTCGAGGCCGGCGAGCCGATCGTGGTGCCGGCCTCGTGGAACGACCTCGTCACCGGCGCCCGCGACTACTTCGGCGAAGCCTGGTACCAGACCCGCTTCGTCCGGCCATGGGGCTGGCACGACAAGCGGATCCGCATCCGCTTCGGCTCCGTGAACTACCACGCGACCGTGTGGCTCAACGGGGTGCTGCTGGGCGAACACGAGGGCGGCCACCTCCCGTTCGAGTTCGACGCGCTCGCCCTCCGAGAGGACCACAACACGCTTGTCGTGCTCGTCGACGGGGCCATCGGCCCGAACCGCGTGCCATCGGCCGACGTGCGTCGTGACCCGCTCGACAACTTCATGCGGCCGGAGCAGACACCCGACACCAGCCACGACTTCTTCCCGTACTGCGGCATCCACCGCCCCGTGATCGTGTACGCGACGGCGCACCAGGCCCTCGCCGACCTCGTCGTCCGCACCGAGGTCGAGGGCGACCGCGGCCTGGTCGACGTCAGGCTCCACACGGACGGCGCGCCGGAGGGAGCCCGCGTGACGATCTCGGGACACGGGCAGACGGTGTGGCGCGAGGCCGCAATCGGGGCGGATCGAGCCGCTCTCACGCTCGAGCTCCCCGAGGCGCGCCTCTGGTCTCCCGAGGAGCCGAACCTCTACGACCTCAGGATCGAGCTGACGTCCGGAGGCACCGTCGTCGACGCCTATCACCAGGCCATCGGCGTCCGCACGATCGCCGTCGACGGGGACCGCCTCCTGCTCAACGGCCACCCGATCCACCTCCGTGGCTTCGGCCGGCACGAGGACTTCCATCTCGCCGGACGCGGCTACCAGCCGCTGACGCTCGTCAAGGATCACGCGTTGATGCGCTGGGTCGGCGCCAACTCGTACCGGACCTCGCACTACCCCTACGCCGAGGAGGCGCTCGAGCTCGCCGACCAACTGGGCGTCCTCGTCATCAGCGAGACGCCGTGCGTCGAGATGTACTTCCACCCCGACGGGCTCGACGAACGACTGCGCGTGTGGGAGATGCAGACGCAGGCCCTGATCGAACGCGACCGGAACCACCCCTGCGTGATCATGTGGAGCCTGGCCAACGAGCCGCACAACCGCCGCCCCGAAGCCGAGGGGCACTTCGCGCACCAGTTCCGGCTCGCGCGAGCCCTCGACCCGACCCGCCCCGTCACGTTCGTGAGCTACCTGGGTGAAGACGACGTCGCGCTCGACCTATGCGACGTCATCGCGCTGAACCGCTACCGCGGCTGGTACAGCGAGGTCGGCGACATCGGAGCGGGCATCGAACGCCTCTCCACCGAGCTCGACGCCATCCACGCCCGCACCCGCAAGCCGATCTTCATCGGCGAGTTCGGCGTCGACACCATCCCGGGCATGCACGCCGAGCCGCCCGTGATGTTCAGCGAGGAGTACCAGGTCGACTTCCTGGACGCGACCATCAGGCTGCTCGACGCCAAACCGTACGTCGTCGGCGCACACATCTGGAACCTGTGCGACTTCGCCACCGCCCAGTCGATCACGCGGGTCGCGGGCCGGAACTACAAGGGCCTCTTCACGCGCGAGCGCCAACCGAAGATGGCGGCCCGTCGCGTCCGTGAGCTCTGGCACGCGCCCCGATCCGAGGAGGAGCCATGATCCACGCGCGACTGCGGAAGATCGCCTACGGCGGCGACTACAACCCGGAGCAATGGCCGCGCGAGGTCTGGGACGACGATATGCGGCTCTTCCGCCTCGCCGGCATCGACATCGCCACCATCGGCGTGTTCTCCTGGGCGCTCCTGCAACCGAGCGAGGACACCTACGCGTTCGAGTGGCTTGACGAGATCGTCGAAAACCTGCACGCGAACGGCGTCGCCATGTGCCTCGCCACGGCGACCGCCGCGCACCCGGCCTGGATGGCGCACCGCCACCCCGACGTGCTGCGCGTCGACTTCCAGGGCCGCCGGCGAGTGTACGGGCAGCGGCACAACTCCTGTCCGAGCAGCCCCACCTACCGCGCGTACGCGCCGAAGCTCGCCGGCCTCCTCGCCGAGCGCTACGGCGGGCATCCGGCACTCGCCGTCTGGCACGTCAACAACGAGTACGGCGGGAGCTGCTACTGCGATGCCTGCGCGGCGGCGTTCCGGACGTGGCTGCGCGAGCGCTACGGCGATCTCGACGCCGTCAACGAGGCCTGGAACACGCGCTTCTGGAGCCATACCTTCTACGACTGGGACGAGATCGTCCCGCCCAACCTCCTGAGCGAGCACCTCGACGCGCGTCGGACGTGCTTCCAGGGCATCTCGCTCGACTACGCCCGGTTCAACTCCGACAACCTCCTGGACTGCTTCATCCTCGAGCGCGACGCCATCCGCGCGCACTCCACCGACGTCCCGATCACGACGAACATGATGGGCACCTACAAGCCGCTCGACTACTTCGCGTGGGCGCCGCACCTCGACGTGATCTCCTGGGACTCGTACCCCTCGCTCGATACGCCCGTCAGCACGACCGCGTTCCGCCACGACCTGATGCGCGGCCTCAAGGACGGACGACCGTTCATGCTCATGGAGCAGACACCGAGCCAGCAGAACTGGCAGCCGTACAACAGCCTGAAACGACCTGGCGTCATGCGTCTGTGGAGCCTGCAGGCCGTCGCCCGTGGCGCCGATACCGTCATGTTCTTCCAGCTGCGGCGCTCGCGTGGCGCTTGCGAGAAGTTCCACGGGGCCGTGATCGAGCACGCGGGGCACGAGCACACGCGCGTCTTCCGCGAATGCGCCGAGCTCGGTGCCGAGCTCGGCGAGCTGGGCGACACCGTCCTCGGCGCCCACGTCGAGGCGAGGGTCGCCATCGTCTTCGACTGGGACACGTGGTGGGCGCTCGAGTACTCGAGCGGTCCCTCCGTCGATCTCGGCTACCTCGACGAAGTGCTCGCGTGGCACCGCGCGCTCTTCGAGCGTAACGTGCCTGTCGACGTGGTCGGGGTCGGCGCCGACCTCACGCGCTACGACCTGGTGCTCGCGCCCTTGCTCTACATGGTGAAGCCGGGCTACGCCGCCACGCTCGAGGCGTACGTCGCCGGCGGCGGGCGGTTCGTGACGACGTACTTCAGCGGCATCGTCGACGAGCGCGACCTGGTGACCTTGGGCGGCTACCCCGGTGAGCTGCGGGCGCTACTGGGGATCTGGGTCGAGGAGACCGACGCCCTGCTGCCCGGCGCCGCCAACCGGATCGTCATGGAGGAAGGCGTGACTGGGTTCGCAGCGACGTACGCCTGCGACCTCCTGTGCGACATCATCCACGCCGAGACCGCCGACGTCGTCGCCGTGTACGGCGACGACTTCTACGCTGGTACGCCCGTCGTGACGCAGCACCGCCACGGCGACGGCGAAGCCTGGTACGTCGGCTCGCGCGCCGACGCGGCGTTCCGCGGCGACCTCGTGGCGGCGCTCTGCCTCGCTGCGGGCATCACGCCCCCGCTCACCGTCTCGAGCGGGGTGGAGGTCACCCGACGGGAGCACGCTGACCGCAGCGTCGTCTTCGTGCTCAACCACAACGACGAGCCGTGCGAGGTCGACCTCGGGCCGACCTCGTACCGCGACGCCCTCCGCGACCGTCCACGCACCGGGACCGTCGTCCTCCCGCCGAAGGAGGTCCTGATCCTCGTCGATCCCGGAGTCGGCTCGAGCGACCGCCGCACCTGAGGCCTCACGTCCATCAGGAGGACGGCGCCACCAACGCGCGCGCCCACTCGCGCGCGCGATCGGTCTCTCCCTCGCGCAGCGGCCCCGTCTTCTGCTGCACCACGAACCCTTCGGCGGGTCCCGCCGGGCTCCCGCCCAGGAGGAGCAGGCGCTTCTCCACGGCTGCCGCGGCGGAGCGCGAGCGGCGCGCCAGGAACGCCGCGATCGGGTTGCGGATCGACGTCGCGTCGATCCGG
>SKWV01000455.1 GCA_007128755.1 Trueperaceae bacterium | reverse complement strand
TCCGGGCGCATCGTCGCCCGGACGCCGGCCGCGCGCCCGGCGCTCGACCTATCTTGCCCCCACCGCGGTGCCCGTATCGCACCCTCCGCACGGCCCACGCGTGACCCGAGGAGACCCCACATGATCGTCATCCGTCCTGAACGTCTCGTGATCGGCGACGGCACGCCCGCACGGCACGGCATGGCCGTGGTCGTCGAGGGGAGCTCCGTCTCCTGGATCGGGGCCGTGGCCGAGCTCGGCCGCCTCCCCGACACCGTCGTCACGATCGACGCTCCCGACTCCACGCTCATGCCGGGGATGATCGACGCGCACGTCCACCTCGCGTACGACGGTTCTCCACGGCCGATCGACTACAAGCTCGCGACGCTCTCGCGGAGCTATCCGGCGCTCGCCCTCGAGGCCGCGCACCACGCCATGGAGACGCTGCGCGCGGGGTTCACGGCCGTCCGCGACCTGAACGCCCCCGGCGGTGTCGTGCTCGCGCTCCGCGACGCGATCGCGCACGGCCACGTCCCGGGCCCGCGCATCGTGGCCTGCGGCCAAGGTCTCTCGGTGACGAGCGGACACATGGACAAGGGCGGTTGGGCCGATCACGTCGGGCTTCGTGACGTGAACGCCCCTTGCGACGGCGCGGACGGCTTCCGGCGCGGTGTGCGCGAGCAGGTCAAGCGGGGCGCGGACTGCATCAAGATCAACCTCTGCGGCGGCTCGAGCCGCGACCTGTCGAGGCCGTACAAACAAGAGATGACCGACGAGGAGGTCGTCGCAGCGATCGACGAGGCGCACCGGCTCGAGCGTCACGTCGCCGCGCATACGTCGGGCGGCCCGAGCGTGACCATGGCGGTGCGCGCCGGCCTCGACAGCGTCGAGCACGGGCACTGGATCGATGAGGAGACGGCCGACCTGATGGCGGAGCGCGGCACCTTCTACGTGCCGACGCTGCTCGTCAACGAGATGAACTTCGAGATCGGCCGCGACGCCCTCGGCGGCTCCGACGACTCCTGGGCGTGGCTCGAGCGCTGCCGCGAGGACAAGTGGGGGAGCCTGGAGCGCGTCCACCGCGCCGGCGCGCCGATCGTGGTCGGGACCGACGCCGGCTTCATGCTGCCCCATGGCCGCACGAGCGCCCGCGAGCTCGAGCTGCTGGTGCACGGCGGCCTCACGCCGCTCGAGGCGATCACCGCCGCGACGTCGACCGCCGCGCGCCTGCTCGGCATCGACGGGGGCAGCGTGCGCGTGGGCGCGGCCGCCGATCTGGTGCTCGTGCCCGGCGACCCGACGAGCGACATCCGGGCGCTCCAGGCCACCGAGACGCTGCGCGTCTGGCGTGACGGGCGGGAGGTCCGCGCCTGAGGGGTCTCGATCCCTAGGCGGACGCCGCGATGGTCATCAGCTACGTGTTCCGGCGGTTCCTGCAGATGGTGCCGACGTTCCTCGGCGCCACGCTCCTCGCCTTCCTGATCATCCAGGCTGCGCCGGGTGACTTCACGGATCGCTTCGCGCTCGACCCGAACATCGACCCCGAACAGTTGCAGCGCATGCGCGAGCGCTTCGCGCTCGATCAACCCGTGCTCGTCCAGTACGCGAACTGGATGTGGAGCATCGTGCGCTACGGGTACTTCGGCGAGTCGTTCAGCTACCGCGCGCCCGTCGACGCCGTCATCTACCCGCTGGTGCTGAACAGCATGTCGCTCGTCGTCGTCTCGCTCTTCTTCACCTACCTGCTGACGATCCCGATCGCCGTCTACTCCGCGGTGCGGCAGTACTCGATCGGCGACAAGGTCGTGACGTTCTTGTCGTTCCTGGGGCTGGCGATCCCGAACTTCTTCTTCATCCTCGTGTTGATCACGGGGGTCCTCCTGATGCAGCCGACGTTGCGCGAGGTGGCGGGATCGGGGACCGTGCTCGAGCAGGTGCTCCGGCCGATCACCTACGACATCGATCGCGGCCTCGCCTTCCCGGTGGGAGGCATGCGGACGAGCCAGGTCTACGAGGGGCTCTCGCCGCTCGGCCGGCTCCAGGACCGGATGTGGCACCTGGTGCTGCCGGTCCTGGTGGTGACCACCGCGTCGCTCGCGAGCCTGGTGCGGGTACTGCGCGGCCAGATGCTCGAGTACCTCCGGTCCGACTTCGTGCGCACCGCGTCGGCCAAGGGCCTTCACCCCCGCACGGTGGTCTACAAGCACGCCCTGCGCAATGCCCTCAACCCGCTCATCTCGGGGATCGGCACGCTGCTGCCTTCGCTCATCGGCGGCGCGGGCCTGGTGGAGTTCGTGATCCGCTGGCCCGGCATCACGCCGGCGTTCGTCGCCGCGGTGAAGGCGCAGGACCTCTACATCGTCATGGGGCTGCTCACCGTCTCGGCGGTGCTGCTCATGCTCGGGAACTTCCTCTCGGACGTCTTGCTCGGGCTCGTCGACCCGCGGATCCGGTACTCGTGACGGACCGTGGTAGCGATCCGGCCGCGGCGACGCAGGCTCCGCTCCCCGAGGCGGTTGCCGCTCCGAGTCCGGGACCCGCCGCTCCCCTCGGCACGAGCCAATCCTCGATCGTGTGGGGTCAGTTCCGCAAGCACCGCCTGGCGATGTTCAGCCTCTACCTGATGGCCGCCCTCTACGGTGCCGCGCTCTTCGCCGACTTCATCGCTCCCTACGGCGAGGGGCAGTCGTTCCGGCGCGGCGAGATGAACCGCTCCTACGCGCCGCCGACGACCATCTACTGGACGGACCCCGAGACGGGTCGCCTCACGCGGCCCTACGTCCACCCGGTCGCCCCGGTCCGCGACGCGCAGACCCTGCGTGTGGCTTACGTGGAAGACCGCACGCGTGCGTATCCGATTCGCTTCTTCGTCGAGGGGCGGCCGTACGTGCCGCCGCCGCTCTCGCTCGTGCCGGTCGGCATCCGCAACGCCTTGGGCTGGGACTGGTCGGCGACGACGCGGCTCTACGGGGTGGAGTTCCCCGCCACGATCTACCTCTGGGGCGCCGACCAGTTCGGGCGAGACGTGTTCGGTCGCGTGTTGTTCGGCGCCCGCATCAGCCTCACGATCGGCATCCTCGCGTCGCTGATCGCTCTCGTGCTCGGCACGATCCTGGGCGGCATCGCCGGCTACGTCGGGGGTGTGGTCGACGACGTGATCATGCGGCTCGTCGAGGTCTTCGCCACGATCCCCAGCCTGTTCCTGCTGCTCGCCCTGCGGGCGCTCTTCCCGATCGAGATCAATCCCACCGCGATCTTCGTGGTGCTCGTGACGATCCTGGGCTTCATCAGTTGGGGCTCGATCGCGCGGGTCGTGCGGGGACTGGCGCTGTCCCTGCGCGAGGAGGAGTACGTCTTGGCGGCCAAGGCGCTGGGCGGGCGCGATGCGCGGGTGCTGCTCCGACACGTGCTGCCCGGCACGGCCGCCTACGCCATCGTCGCCTTCAGCCTGCTCATCCCGAGCTTCATCCTGACGGAGGCGGGGCTCTCCTTCCTCGGGCTCGGGATCAGCGAGCCTGCGTCGAGCTGGGGGCTGATGCTCGCCGTGGCGCAGGAGGGCGGCATCCAGACCTTCACCCAGCGGCCGTGGATGCTGCTGCCGGGCCTCTTCATCTTCATCGCCGTGCTGGGGTTCAACTTCCTCGGCGATGGCCTCCGTGACGCCCTCGACCCGAAGCTCCGGAAGTAGTTGCGGCCTGAACGGCGGGCCGAGAGAGCAGGCACGACGTGCACGACGACGACGCGCGGGGGGCGATCCGTCCCGACGGCATCTACGCACCGGCGACCTACGACCACGCGATGTGGGCGGGGGAGACGTTGTACGTCGCGGGGCAGGTCGCGCGCGACGCCACGGGGGCACTGGTGGCGCCGGGTGACGCGGCCGGGCAAGCGCGCCAGGTGTACACCAACCTCGCCCGGGTCCTGGAGGCGGCCGGCCTCTCGCCCGAGCACGTGGTGAAGGTGACCACCTACCTGGTCGACGGTGCCGATGGCGCGGCGGTGACGGCCGAACGGCTCAGCTTCTTCGGCGACCACCGCCCGCCGCACACGGGGATCGTCGTCGCCGCGCTCGGTGGTCCGGAGGTCCGAGTCGAGGTCGAGGTGGTCGCGTATCGCCGTCGCACGTGAGGCGCGCGGCACGCCGAGAGCCCCTGTGTACTCCGGCGCCGGGAACGACTCGGTGGGCGCCAGCGTGCTCCGTACACTGCCGAGCAACGGCACCTGCATGCAGCGTGCCGCATGCCGGAGGAGCGGAAAGGTGCCAATGACCGTCGTCGCACGAGGACCCAGTCTCGGAGATCAGGTGTACGCCTTCGTACGCGACCGCATCGTCGGCGGCTTCTATCGGCCTGGGCAGATCATCAACGAGTCCGAGCTGGCGACCCAGCTCGCCGTCAGCCGCACACCGGTCAGCAACGCGCTCATCATGCTCAAGGAGCGTGGCCTCGTCGAAGGGCGGCAGGGACGACTCGCCGTACCCCGGCTGGCGATCAAGGACGTGCGCGACCTCTATCGCTGCCGGGCTGCGTTCGACGGGCTGGCGACGCGTCTCGCAGCCGAGCACGCCACCGTGCGCGATCTCGAGGCGCTCGCCGACGACCTAGCGGTGTGGGACGGCGGAGACGGCGAATCGGTCGATCAGACTCAGGCACTCTGGGTCGCCGACCTGAGCTTCCATGCCCGCATCTACGAGATGAGCGACAACCACCACCTGGTCCGCTTCGCGCAGATCGCCGCGGACATCGTCGCGGTCTACCGTCACAGCACCATCCGTCAGTTGCGCACCGGCTCCGACGGCCCCGCGCCTCGGACGGCGGCCGACGTGGCTGGTGAGCACCGCAGGATCTACGAGGCGCTCGTGGCGCGCGATGCCGACGCCGCCGAACGCGCCGCATGCCGTCACATCGAGAACGTCATCGCTCACCTCGACACGCTCGTCGTCGTCTCCTCGATCGGCGATGACGAGCCTGCGCCGCCCACCACGGCGTCGTCCTCGTGACGGGTCTCGCACCCGAAGCACGAACGGCGTCGCCCACGCCCCTCGAGCGCGTCCTCACGCTGCGTCGCAGCGCCGAGGCGCGGGCCCGTCGCCCAAGCTGTTCGGTGGGCCAGACCCGCCCGCCATCCCTCGTCCGAGAAGGAAGGAGCACGTTCATGACCACGACCCCGCACCGCCTGAGGTGGCCAGTTCTCATGGCCGCCGTCATGCTCCTGTCGACGCTCGCGCTCACACTCAGCGTCGCGCAGGCACAGAGCTCGCTCACGATCGGATCCAGACTGGAGTTCACGGTCCTCGATCCGCACAAGTCCTCCGCCGCCTTCGACGCACCGCTGTTCTTCGGGATCTTCGACAACCTGATCCAGCGCGACGGCAACACCGGTGAGCTCTACCCGAACCTCGCCACCTCCTGGTCCGTCTCCGACGACGGCCTGGTGTGGACCTTCGAGCTGCGCGACGACGTCGTGTTCCACGACGGCACGCCGTTCGACGCCGAGGCCGCCGCGTTCAACTTCGAGCGCATGGTCGACCCGGCTACCGAGTCCCAGTACGCCCGCTTCGAGATCGGGCCGTTCACCGCCGCGCGCGCCGTCGGTTCGCACACCCTCGAGCTCGAGTTCACCTCGCCCTACGGCCTGCTCCCGAGCGCCCTGTCGACCTACGGCATGGGCATGATGTCGCCGACCGCCGTCGAACGCCTCGGCGACGAGATCAGCTGGAACCCCGTGGGCACCGGCCCGTACCGCTTCGTCTCCTACACGCCCGGCCAGTCGGTCGTCGTGGAGAAGAACCCCGACTATGCCTGGGCCGCCGACTTCCAGGCCCGGACCGCGCCCTACTTCGACACCATCACCTTCCGCTTCATCGAGGAGGACGCCACCCGCGCCGCCGCGCTCGAGCGTGGCGAGATCGGCATGGCCCTCTACCTCGACGCCTTCGACTGGCTCGACTTCGAGGCCGACGCGAACTTCGAGACCCACGGCTACGACCGCCTCGGCTACCCGCCCGCGGGCCTCTTCATCAACGTGACGAAGTCGCCCACGGACGACGTGCTCGTGCGCCGCGCACTCATCCACGCGACCGACTCGGAACTCGTGCGCGACATCGTGTTCGAGGGTATCTACGACGCCTCGGGCGGCGTGATGTCCCGCTTCTCCTTCGGCTACGACCCCGAGGCGGGCGAGATGTACCCGTTCGATCCCGAGCGCGCCGGTGAACTGCTCGATGAGGCCGGCTGGACCCTCAACGCGTCGACCGGGTTCCGCGAGCGCAACGGCGAGCGCCTGTCGATCGAGTACCTCACCCTGAGCGGCGTAGCCAACCAGGCCGAGGTCCTCGAGGCCGAGTGGCGCCGCGTCGGCATCCATACCAACGTGCTGGTCCAGGACAACCCCGCCCAGCAGGGCACCGCCCAGCAGGGGCTGCACAACGTCGTGTGGAGCCAGTGGGGCGGCGTGGATCCCTCGGCGCTGCAGGGTCGCTACGGGTGCGAGAACATCGGTGGGGGCTGGAACTTCGCCCACTACTGCAACGAGCGCGTCACCGAGATCTTCGCGGAGGCCCGCGCCGAGACCGACCAGGACGTCCGTGCCGAGCTCTTCTCCGAGCTCCAGCACATCCTGATGGGCGACGCGACCATCGTGCCGCTCTACAACGTCAAGATCCTCGTCGCGGCCCGCCAGGGCGTCGACGGCTGGACCCCTTCGGACGCGACCGGCTGGTTCGGCTACCTGTTGAACCTGCACGAGCACGACTGATCGGACGCTTCGACTCCACGCGAGCGGGGGCCATCGGCCCCCGCTCGATCTCCCACCAACCGTGGCCGCGTAGAGAGCCAATCATGTCCCTGAAGCTCACGTCATGATCGGGTACGTCGTCAACCGCACGCTCGCCGCCGTGGTGGTCGTGTTCGGCGTCAGCAGCCTGGTCTTCTTCATGCTCCACCTGCTGCCCGGGGACGCCGTCACCATCATGCTCTCGGAGTTCGGCGCCTCGGCGGTCGAGGAGCAGCAGCTGCGGGAGCAGCTGGGGCTGACCGATCCCATCCTCGTCCAGTACGGGCGCTTCCTGGCCAACGCGGTGCAGGGTGACTTCGGCACCTCGCTCTTCAGCCGGCGACCGGTGCTGCCGCAGATCTTCGAACAGCTCCCCAAGACCCTCGAGCTCGCGGTGGCCGCGACCATCGTGGGCGTCCTCTTCGGAGCGTTCTTCGGGATCACCGCGGCGGTCATGCGCAACACCTGGTGGGACAGCATCAGCATGCTCATCTCACTGCTGGCCCTGTCGATGCCCAACTTCTGGCTCGGCCTGATCTTTATCTTCGTGTTCTCCCTCAACCTCGGCTGGTTCCCCGTCCAGGGCTCCGACACCCTATGGCACGTCGTCCTTCCGGCCTTCGCCCTCGGGCTGTCGTTCGCCGGTCTGCTCGCGCGGCTCTTCCGGTCGACCATGCTCGAGGTCCTGGGGCAGGACTTCGTTCGGACCGCCCGGGCCAAGGGTGTCGCCGAGCCCAGCGTGATCAACCGGCACGCGCTCAAGAACGCGCTCATCCCCATCGTGACCGTCATCGGCATCAACTTCGGCTTCCTGCTCGGAGGCTCGGTGATCATCGAGATCGTGTTCGCGCGCCAGGGGATCGGCAACCTGATCATCAAGGCGATCTTCGCCCACGACTTCTACCTCGTACAGGGCGGCATCATCGTGACCGCGGCCCTGTTCGTCCTCGTCAACCTGATCGTCGATCTCACCTACGGGATCCTCGATCCTCGAATCAGCTACGCATGAACGGCGCCTCCATCGGCTCCGACCGGAGACAGCATGGCTGAAGCCGCCTCCGCCGCCCCCGCGGCACACCGAACCATCGGGCACGAGCGTACGCCCACCCAGATCTTCCTGCGCGAGTTCCGCCGCAACCGCGGAGCCGTGGTCGGAACCGTGCTCTTCGCCATCCTGATCCTCCTGGTCATCTTCGCGCCGTACGTCACGCGCTTCGATCCGGTCGAGCCGAACTACGCCGCACGCTTCTCGCCGCCGACCGCCGAGCACTGGTTCGGCACCGATCGGAACGGGCGCGACATCTTCACGCGGGTCGTCTACGGCGGCCGCATCTCGCTCCTGGTCGGGGTCGTCGCCGTCGCCATCGGCTCCATCCTGGGCACGGTGTTCGGCCTGATCTCCGGGTTCTATGGCGGCGTGATCGACAACGCCCTGATGCGGTTCATGGACTTCGTCTTGGCGATGCCGGGCATCCTGCTCGCCATCACCATCGTCTTCGCGCTCGGGCCCAGCCTCGTGAACGTGATGATCGCGGTCGGTTTCTCGACCATGCCGCAGTACGCGCGGGTGGTTCGTGCCTCGGTGCTCTCGGCCAAGCAGCTGCCGTACGTCGAGGCGGCTCGTGCGGCCGGGGCCGGCGACGGCGCCGTGATGGGCCGGCACATCCTCCCCAACGTCTTCGCTCCCGTGCTGGTGCTCGCGACGCTGGGGCTCGGCAGCGCGGTGCTGTCCGTGGCTGCCCTCTCGTTCCTCGGGCTCGGCGCGGCGCCCCCCACGCCGGAGTGGGGACTGCTCATCAGCGACGGCCGCGGCGTGCTCCGGCGCTCCTGGTGGGTGGCCACGTTCCCGGGCCTCGCCATCATGGTGACGGTCCTCGCGGTCAACCTCATCGGCGATGGACTCCGCGACGCGCTCGACCCACGCCTCCGCGGTCAGGTCTGAGGAGCCGTCGATCTGGAACCATCGTCCCCAAGCGTTCTCCCCCGACTCCGCGCCGGCCCCGACAGGCCCCTCGAGCACGTGGTTCTCTGAGAGTGCGAGCACGAGTCTCGACGATCCATCACGCAGCCGCGTGTCTCTCCAAGGCATCCCACCACCCTCGCTCGTGAGGGTGCCCTCACCCGAGGGGAAAGGAACCATCATGAAGGACATCCACGTCACGCAGGTCAAGCACATGTCGTTCGCCGTCCACGACGTCGACACCACGCTGGCGAACTACAAGCGCCTGCTCGGAGTCCCGGAGGAGGTCACCGTCACGGAGTTCGCGAAGTCGCGCAACCGCGTCGCGATCTTCGACTTGGGCGGCATCGAGTACCAGATCTCCCAGTCGATGGATCCCGACGGTCGGTTCGCCGCCTGGATCGCCGACCGCGGCGGCGAAGGGCTCCACCACATCTGCTACGCCGTCGACGACATCGATGCGGCCCTCGAGACCGCGCAGGCGCGCGGGGCCAAGCTGAAGGAGTGCTCGGCCTGCAAGATCACCGGGAGCCACGTGCACCCCGAGGGTTGGGTCGCGTTCCTCGAGGACGACGTCGGCGGCATCGAGATCGAGTTCATGCAGGTCTACACGCCCGAACAGCTCGCCCAGTACGCCGTGCAGGGGATCTGATGGCGCTCGCCGTACCGCTCGCCGCACGCGTCGCGCTCCTGCAGGGCTTGGCCGGCGACGGTGCCGCCGGAGCCGAGGCCACCGTGCCGGCCTCGGCGCGCGATGCGTCGATCGCGGCACTCGACCGCGGTGAGACGCACTACACCGACCGCCCCGGGATCCTCCCACTGCGGCAAGCGGTGGCCGACGCCCTGCGGACCCGTCACGGTGTCGAGGTCGACGCCGGCAAGGGCGTCGTGATCACCTGCGGCGTCGTCGAGGCCCGCTTCGTCGCGATCCAGCAGCTCGTCCCTGCGGGCTCGGGCACCGTCGTCGCGCTCTCGCACCCGGAGCGCGTCGCCGCGGCCTGCATCGTGCGCGACGTGCGCCTCGTCGGGCCCGATGCCGACGCCCACGGCCCCGCGCTCGTCTACCTCACCTCCGACACGCCCGCCGAGACGCGCGATCCCTGGCTGGCGCGCGCGGCCGACGAGGGTTGGGCCGTCGTCTTCGAGGCCGCCGAGGAGAGCGGCTTCCACCCCGCCTCCGCCGGCCTCGCCGACGCGACCGTGACGGTCGGCGGCATCGGCGCAGGCCAGGGCCTCGAGGCGTGGCGCGTCGGCTACCTCGCGGCGCCCGCCGCCACCGCCGGACCGTTGCGCGACTTCAAGCAGTCGCTCACGCTCTGCACCACCAACCTCTCGCAATGGGGCGCGCTGGCGCTCATGGAGGAGCACGCGTGACCCTCGACGAACTTCGCAACCTCGACGGCGCCAAGTTGCGCTACGCGCTGATGGACCTCGCCAAGACGATCCCCGACGCCATCGCGCTCGGTCGGGGGGATCCCGACCTCGCCACGCCCGATCACGTGGTGGTCGCGGCCAAGCAGGCGCTCGCGCAGGGCGTGCAGCCCCTGCAGCCCGTGGCGGGGATGCCGGCGCTGCGCGCCGCCATCGCGAAGCGCGCCCGCACGGATCACGGCCTCGACGTCGGCGCGGAGCAGGTGCTCGTGACGACCGGCGGCCAGGAGGGGCTCTTCCTGGTGATGTCCGCGCTCCTCGACCCGGGTGACGAGATCCTCGTCCCCGACCCGCGCTACACCAGCTACGATCAGGCGATCGAGCACGCCGGGGGCGTCAGCGTCACCGTGCCGACGCACCCCGAGGACGCGTTCGATCTGCGCGCCGAGGCGATCGAGTCGCTCATCACGCCCAAGACCAAGGCGCTGCTCCTCGTGACCCCCTCGAACCCGACGGGCGGGATCATCTCGCGCGAGCAGGCGGAGAAGATCGCCGCGCTCGCCAAGAAGCACGACTTCGTGGTGATCTCCGACGAGATCTACGGCAAGTTCGTCTGGCCCCCACACGAGCACGTCTCGATCGGGTCGCTCCCGGGCATGGAGCGCCACACCATCACGCTCTCGGGCTTCTCCAAGGCGTGGGCGATGACGGGATGGCGCGTCGGGTACGTCATCGCGGAGCAGAACGCGATCCTCGGCATGACGGCCATCAAGGGGGCCACCACCGGCCCGGTCGCCAACGTCAGCCAGGCCGCCGCGCTGGCGGCCGCCGAGGCCGACGACGCCTGCATCGAGGACTTCAAGGTGATCTACGGAGAGCGCCGAGACCTGCTCGCCAAGGGCCTCACCGACATGGGCCTGGAGTACACGGACCCGCGCGGCGGTTTCTTCTTCTGGGCGAAGAGCTCCTCGACCGGCCTCCGTTCGCTCGAGCTCTCTTACCTCCTGCTCAAGGAGGCGCGGGTGCTCGTGTTCCCCGGCACCGGGTTCGGCGAACGCTGGAGCGACTACCTCCGCATCACGACCCTGCAGCCCACCGACGTGCTGCGCGAGGCCGTCGAGCGCATGACCCCGGTCGTGAAGCGCTACGCCGCGGAAGCCGCGGCGCGCGCGTGAAGACGACGACCATCGACATCCGAGAGGTGCAGACGTGATCAGGACCAACGAAGATCGACTCGTCGAGCTCGCCATCGCCGGCTCCATCAGCGCACCCGCGTTCCGGCGCGGGCCGTTCATCCCCGACAACGACGGGCTCTCCGTCGTCCGTCCCGGCATGTTCGGCTACGTCTACAACGTCCGCGTCGGCGACCCCGCCTTCGGCTGGCAGGGCGACCACGTCGAGCCCGGCGCGTCGATCGACCACGACGACGGCGGCATCCACCACGCGCTCCACTACCTCACGTGCATGGGCAACCGCGCCGTGGTGACGAGCGGCGAGGCGGCCGGCGCCGAGGGCGTCGTGATCGGCGAGCACGCGCGCATCCTCGTCGACTTCGATCCCGAGGTCCACGAGCAGCTCTGCGTCGAGGACACCATCCAGATCCGCGCCTTCGGGCGGGGCCTGGCACTGCTCGACCACCCGGGCGTCGAACTCAAGAAGATGAGCCCCCGGCTGCTGCACGCCATGGGCCTCGAGACGACCGCCGAGGGCAAGCTCCGCGTGCCGGTCGCGATGGAGCTGCCCGTGCGCGTGATGGCCTCGGGCGCCGAGCTGAACGCCGAGTACGTCGACCAGGACATCACCTCCGGTGACCGCCGTCTGATGCAGGAGCTCGGCATCGACGCGTTGCGCCTCGGCGACGTGGTGGCCATCCACCACGCCGACCACCACTTCGGCCGCTCCTACCGCAAGGGCTACGTCGCCATCGCCCTGTGCATCCACGGGGACTCGGTCATGACCGGGCACGGCCCCGGCATCCTCACCCTGATGGCCGCCACCGACGCCGAGATCGAGTGGGTCATCGACCCGCAGGCCAACATCGCTCGGTACCTGAAGATCCGGGAGACCCTCTGATGCGCACCAACAAGGACAAGCTCGTCCACGTCTCCGTCATGGGGCTCATCGCCAGCCCCACCCTCCCCGGCCTCCCCGCCGAGCCCTACCGCCTCGACGCCGACGGCAAGGCGTTCCTCTACCCGACGCACGGCAGCATCGTCTACAACGTCTCCATCGGCGACTCCGCCTACGGCTGGCTGGCCGACACCATCCACCCGAGCGTCAGCATCCACCTCAAGGACGCCGGCGCCAACCAGGGCCTCAACGTCCTCGCGTGCGTCGGCAACGAGGCGAAGGTCATGTCCGGCGCCGCCAAGGGTGCCCGCGGCATGGTGACGGGCAAGTCGGGTCGCTTCTCGGAGCACGTGATCGTGCACTTCTCGAAGGCGGACCGCGAGAACATGGCGATCGGCGACAAGGTGCTCATCCGCGCCGCCGGCGTCGGCCTCGAGATCCCCGAGCACCCGAGCGTCAAGCTCAAGGGCTGCGCGCCCGAGCTGCTCGAGCGGATCGTCGACGGCGTCGACGAAGGCGGCAAGCTCAAGGTGAAGGTCGTCGCGACGGTCCCGTCGCACCTGCTCGGCGCCGGCGCGGGCCTGGTGAGCGACGGCGGCTCGCTGCACGTGCAGACGGTAGACAAGGACGCCCTGGCCGAAGCCGGCCTCACCGACCTCAGGCTCGGCGATCTCGTGGCGCTGCAGGACTTCGACAGCCGCTACTCCCACGGCTACTTCCGCGGCGCGGTCGGCATCGGCGTCGTCGGCCAGGGCGACAGCCCCCGCCCCGGCTACGGGCCCGGACTCACCCTGCTCATGACCTCGCACGACGGCGGCCTCGCGCCCGTGCACACGCCCGGCACCAACCTGTCGACGCTGTTCGACGTGGTCGCGTGACGACGGCCCTCCCCACGCAGGGCATGGGCGCCGAGGCGGACATGCCGCGGGTCGACGCGGAGGCGCTCGAGCGCTTCGGCGTCGCCTGCTTCGAGGCGATGGGCCTCACGAGCGGTGACGCGCGCATCTGCGCGGACGCGCTCATGCAGAGCGAGCTGCGCTACCACCCCGGACAGGGGCAGGGCATCCGCCGGCTCGTGGCTTACCGCGACAGGATCGCGCAGGGCCGCGTGAACCTCGCCGCGCCGTTCGAGATCGTCAAGGAGAGCCCGGCGCTGGCGCTCGTCGACGCCCACAACGGCCTCGGCTCGGTGATCGGCCGCCGCGCGATGGACCTCGCGAGCGAGAAGGCCGCCGCCTGCGGCGTCGGGACCGTCGTCGTGCGCGGCAGCACCCACTACGGCTCCTCGTCGGTGCATGCGCGCGCCGCGCTCGCGCACGGCCACATCGGCCTCGCGTTCACGAACGCGGGCCCCGAGATGGCCGCCTGGGGCGGCCGCACGCCGGTCGTCGGCACCAACCCCTGGGGGATCGCCGCGCCCACCGGCGGTGACTTCCCGGTGGTGCTCGACATCGCCCTCACGACCGCCGGCAAGGGCATGATGCGCTTCCTCGCCGACCGCGGGCAGAGCATGCCGCGCGATTGGGCGCTCACGCCCGACGGTCACGAGACCGACGACCCGACCGCGGCCATGGCGGGCGCGCTGCTCGGCATCGGGCAGTACAAGGGCGTCGGGCTCTCGTTCTTCACGGACGTGCTCACGGGCGTCCTCTCCGGGGGCGGCTTCGGGACCACGCCCTACAGCGACCCCGCGAAGCTCGACGTGTCGCACACGTTCGTGGCGTACGACGTCGGCTGGTTCATGCCGATCGATACCTTCCACGAGCGGATGCAGGCGTTCATCGCCATGGTCAAGGCGAGCGAGCTGCGGCCCGGCTTCGACGAGGTGCTCGTCCCCGGCGAGCTCGAGCATCGACGCGAACGTGCGAAGCGGACCGACGGCGTGCCGCTGCCGCAGCGCGAGGTCGACGACCTCGTGCGCCTCGGCGCCGACCTCGGCGTCGACGCGTCCGCGCTGCGTGCGGGGGGGCGCGCGTGAGCGTCGCCGCTCCCACCGACGTCCGCTTCGATCGCTACTACGACTACGACGAGCTGACCGAGCGCCTCCACGCCCTGGCAGCCGACCATCCGGAGCTCGCCACCCTGCGCTCCCTGGGGAAGAGCTTCGGCGACCGCGACGTCTGGGTCATGGAGATCACCAACCGCGCGACCGGACCGGGTGAGCACAAGCCCGGCTACTACCTCGACGCGCAGATCCACGCCGAGGAGCACGCGACCTCGGCCGTGGCCCTCTACGCCATCCACCACCTGCTGAGCGGCTACGGCCGCGACGAGAGCGTCACGCGCCTCGTCGACGAGCAGGTGTTCTACATCGTGCCGCGCATCAACCCCGATGGCGCCGAGGCCTCGCTCAAGCCGCCCTACTACCTCTGGTGCGGCAACGGCCGCTTCGCCCCCGGCCAGGACCGCCTCGGCGGCCTCAAGACCGAGGACGTCGACGGTGACGGCTACATCGTCTCGATGCGCGTGCGCGACCCGCTCGGCGAGTGGAAGAAGAGTACGCTCGACGAGCGGATCATGGTGCAGCGCGAGCCCGGCGAGTACGGCGGCGAGTACTACCGCCTCTACCCCGAGGGCTTCATCGAGGACTTCGACGGCGCGCACGTGCGCATCGACAAGCCCTTCGACGGGAACCTCAACCGCAACTTCCCCGCCAACTGGGACGCCGACGAGTACGGAGCCGGCGAGGCGCCGCTCTCGGAGCCCGAGGCGGCCGCGATCGCGCGGTTCATCCTCGACCACCCGAACATCGCGGGCATGAACGCGTACCACACGCACGGCGGCATCATCCTGCGCCCGTCGATGACGCTCCCCGACAGCGCCATGTCGGCCAAGGACCTCGGCCTCTACACGGCGCTCGGCAAGGTCGGCACCGCCCTCACGGGCTACCCGACCATCTCGATCTACGAGGAGTTCACCCCCGACAAGTCGAAGCCGCGGCGCGGCGGGCTGATGGACTGGACCTACGAGAAGATGGGCATCCCCTCCTTCGCCACCGAGGTCTGGGACGTCGAGACCGAGGCGGGGGTCGAGAAGACCGCCTACTACAACCTCCACCCGCGCACCGAGGAGGCTCAGCTCAAGGTGTTCGAGTGGGTACAGGAGCACCTCGGGGAGCACGGGGTGCGCCCCTGGAAGGCCTTCGACCACCCACAGCTCGGAAGCGTCGAGATCGGCGGCATGGTCTACATCTGGACCTACCGCAACCCGCCGCCCGCGCTGCTCGAGAAGATCTGCCACGACAACGTGCTCTTCAACCTCGAGCACGCCGCGGCCGCGCCCCGCGTGCGCGTGGAGCGCGTCGAGACCGAGGCGCTCGGGAGCGACCTGCACCGCGTGCGCGCCGTCGTGGCCAACCACGGCTACCTGCCGACCAACCTGACCGACGTGGCGATCGGTCGCGGCGTGGCCAAGACGGTGCGGGTCGCGCTCGAGCCGGGCGACGCCGAACTGGTGATGAACCCGCGCGAGGTCGACGTCGGCCACCTCGCGGGCCGCAACGAGCGGCCCTTCCCCTGGTCTCCCTGGGGGCCCACCTGGTCGCCGACGACGAAGATCGTCGAGTGGCTCGTGCGCGGCCCCGCGGGCGCCCGCGTGACGGTGAGCGCCCTGTCCGAACGCGCCGGGCGCGACGCGCAGGACGTCGAACTGACCGCCTGACGGGCGGCGTGGTCGACCGGCGTCACGCCGTGCGCCCACGACGCTCCCGAGGCACGCCCCCGCTGCACGTCAGGCGGGGGCGTCGTCCGGTTGGCACGCGGCGAGCGAGCTCACGAACGTGCCCGCGTCGATCACGACCTCGCCGTCGAGCGCGAGGCTGCTGCCGAGGGTGCAGAGCCCGATGTGCGCCCGGCTGCTGATCCGTCCCCGGAAGTACTGGTCGTCGTTCGACCCGAGCTGGACCTGCACGCTGCCGAGCACACCCTCACTGTCGGCGTTGCCGGCGCCCGCCTCCGGGAACTGGACGAGCGGCGCCGTCCAGAGCGCCCGGTGGTCCGTCCCCCAGGCGATGTGGCCCCCCAGGAAGGCGTTGGGGTCGCCGTACGAGGCGAGGTGGCGACGTAGGAGGAGGGCGTCGAGCCCACCCTCGATCGCCACGGCGCGCCCTCCCTCGAAGGTGATACGCACGTCGTCGTCGACGTAGCGCCCGAGGTGGAAGACCTGGTCGCCACGCGTGAGCACCAGCGTCCCCTCGAGCGTCCCCTCGTGCTGCGCGATCTCGACCATGGCGCCGCCCCAGAAGTCGAAGTGGCCCGGGACGTCCGCGACGCCGTAGTGGGCGAGGGCGGGCCGCTCCGCGACGTCCATGACGAGATCGGTCCCGGCCGGCGAGGTGATGCGCACCGAGCGGGCCCGCGCGAGGCGCTCGGCTCCGAGCTTCGTGCGCGCCATCACCGCCGGGTCGAACGGGAGCCTACGCAGGACGTGCGTCGGCTGCACCGCCAGGAGCGCGCGCGCTCCTCCGTCCAAGGCGGCACGCACGTGTGGGTCGTAGTGCAGGAGGTGCGTGGTGACGCCGACGATCAGGTCGGCGTCGGCCATCGCCGCGGCCAGGGACGCGCCGGGGAGGGGCCGGTCGTAGGGGAGGGTGAGGACGAAGGCGCGCGCGCCGACCTGCAGCGCCGCGCCGAGGCAGGCGGCGGAGGCGACGGGGTCGTAGGCGGTGTCGGTGACGATGAGGCAGGTCTCATCGGCGTGGAGCGCGCAGCCGCGGAGCTGCCGTGCGTAGAGCGCGACGAGCTCCGTCGCGGCGTGGGGTCCGGAGGTCGTACGGCCGTACGGCATGGTGCCTCCTCGGCGGGGGGATCGGGGGAATCACACCGGGGCGCCGGCAGGCGTCAGAGGTCGTCGCTCTGGGCCAGCCGGACGACGGCGTGGAAGAGCGCTTCCGCGCCGAGCGCGCACGCCTCCGGGTCGGTCGCCTCGCCCGGTGCGTGGCTGATCCCGCCGTTGCTGGGCACGAAGAGCATCCCGGTCGGCATGCGCCGGGCGAGGACCTTCGCGTCGTGCCCCGCCCAGGAGGGCATGGTGCGTACGGGCAGGCCCGCGTCGGCGAGCGCCTCCTGGGTGGCCCGCAGCGCCGCTGGGTGCATGGGAACGGCCGGGGCGTGGTGCCATGCCTCGAGCGACACCTCGAGGCCGTGACGCTCCGCGGCCGCGCATGCGGCGCGCTCGACGCGTCCGCGCAGATCGTCCATCAGGGCCTCGTCGGGAGAGCGCATCTCGACACGCATGCGGACCTCGCCGGGGATGACGTTGGTGGCGCCCGGGAGGGTCTCGAACACGCCGACGGTCGTCACGGCGCGATCGCCGGTGGACTCGCCCAGGTGGCGGACCGCGAGTGCCAGCTCGGCGCCGCCGAGGAGCGCGTCCTTGCGCAGGGCGAGGGGGGTGGTGCCGGCGTGGTTCGCCTCGCCGATGAAGCGCACCGTCGTGCGCGAGATCCCGACGATCCCCTCCACCGCGGCGGCGCGTCCGCCGTCCGCGTCGAGCACGGGGCCCTGTTCGACATGCAGCTCGAGGTAGCCGGCGAGCTCGGGGCGCGCCACCCGCGGGACGCCTGCGACCCCGAACGCAGCGAGGTACGCGTCGAGCCCGCGGCCCTTCGTGTCGGTGATGGACCCGTAGTCGGCCGGCGAGATCTCGTCGATCCAGAGCTGCGCCGAGAGCACGCCGATGCCGAAGTTGTTGCCTTCCTCGTCCGCGAAGCCGATCACCGCGACCGACCGCTTAGGCCGCACGCCCCGCTCGTGCAGCGCCTGCGCCACCTCGAGGGCCGCCAACACACCGAGGGCGCCGTCGAAGGCGCCCCCGTTCGGGACGGTGTCGAGGTGGGAGCCAATGCCGATCGCCCCGAGTTCGGGGCGCGAGCCCGGCAGCACCGCGATCAGGTTGCCGGTCGCGTCGAGGCCCGGTTCGAGGCCGGCCTCGCGCATCCAGCCAGCCACCCTGCCGGCGGCCTCCGCGTGCGCGTCTCCGTATGCAGGACGCACGATGCCGCCTGCGGCGACCTCGCCGATGCGTCCGAGGCGCTGGATACGATCCCACAGGCGCGCTCCGTCTACGTTCACCGTCGTGACCCTCCACTCTCGTCGTGCACGCCACCCATCGTCGCATGCCGGCCCCGACGTCCGAGCGTGCGGGCCACACGGTGCAGCATGCGCGTCGGCCCTCCGCCCCGAGCCCGCGCGACGTGGTAGCCGGTCGTCTTCCGGGCGCCTCGCCTCGCTGGCGATCGACGGCGGGACCGGCGACCGCGCTCAGCCGGCGCTCGGGTAGAGGTCCTCGTACTTGTCGCGCAGATAGCGCTCGTAGGGGCCTGTGTCGAGGGGGCCGCCAGCCACCTGCTCGATGAGCGCCAGGGGATCGATTGCACGACCGTGCCGATGGATGCGCTCGCGCGTCCAGCGCGTCAGGGTGTCGAACCGCCCGCGCGCCACGTCGTCGGGAACCTCCGGGTGCTCACCAACGGCGGCGTCCCAGAACTGCGCCGCGAGGACGTTGCCGAGCGTGTACCCCTGGAAGGCGCCGCCGATCGGGCCGGCGAACCAGTGCACGTCCTGCAGGACGCCGTCGCGATCGGTGTCGGCGCGCACGCCCACCACCTCTTCGTAGCGCGCGTGCCAGGCCTCGCTCAGGTCCGCCACCGCCAACGTGCCCTCGAGCAACTCGAGCTCGAGCTCGAAGCGCACGATGACGTGGAGGTCGTAGGTGAGCTCGTCGGCCCGCGTCCGGATCACGCCGGGGCGTACCACGTTCATGGCCCGGTAGAAGGACTCCGCGTCGACGTCCGCGAGCTGGTCGGGGAAGGCGTCCTGCAGCGGGCCGAAGGCGTAGGACCAGAACGCTCGCGAGCGGCCGATCCGGTTCTCCCACATGCGCGACTGGCTCTCGTGCACGCCGGCCGAGGTGCCGTCGGCGAGCAGCGTCGCTTCGAGGCGTGGATCGAGCCCCTGGTGGTACATGCCGTGGCCGCTCTCGTGGAACGTGCACGCCAACGCCTCGACCAAGTAATCGCGCCGCCCGCGCGTGGTGATGCGGACGTCGTCGATGCTGAACTCGATCGCGAACGGGTGGTGGGTCGGATCGAGTCGCCCCCGGCGCATGTCGTACCCGAACTCCGCGACGCGCGCCGCGGCGAACGCGAACTGCTCGTCGAGTGCGTACGTGCGCCGCACGAAGTCGTCGCGCGGCGCTTCGCACGCCTGCACGCGCCGCGCCAGCGGCACGAGCGTCGCGCGCAGGCGCGCGAAGAGCGGACGCAGCATGGCCACGGTGAAGCCGAAGTCGCTGCGCGCGATGAGCGGGTCGGCGACGTGCTCGGCGGCGCCCTGGAACCCCGCGAGGGTGCGGCTCATGTCGAGCGTGCGCTCGAGCAGTGGGAGCATGCGCGCCACGTCGTCGGCGGGACGGGCCTCCGTCCACGTCTGGTAGGTGGCGGCCGTGTGCGCCCCGAAGGCGCGTGTGAACGCGGGGGGGATCGCGGCCTCGCGCTCGAAGTCGCGTCGCGCCACCCGCACGAAGGCCGCCTCGAAACCGTCGGGCGGTTCGTCCGCGACCTCCCGCTCGGCCCGCTCGAGGAGCCGACCGACCTCGGGATCGACGAGCCGCTCGTGGGCGAGTTGGCTCAGCAGCGCACGCTGGCGCGCCCTGGCAGGCGCGCCCCCAGGTGGCATGTAGGTCGACTGGTCCCACTTGAGGAGGTACTCCGCCCCCCGGATGTCGACCACGTCGGCCAGACGGGCACGAAGGTGCTCGAACGCCGACTCAGCCACCGGGCGCCCTCCTCTCTGGGTGCCGCTCGAACCAACCGAGGATCGCCTCGAGCCGATGGATGCGTCGGTCGGGACGGCCGGACCGAGAGAGGTCGTGCCCCTCGTCCGGGAAGCGGACGAGCTCCACGGGAGCGCGGCCAAGCACGCAGAGCGCGACGAAGAACTGCTCGGCCTGCTCGATCGGGCAGCGGTGATCCTCCTCGGCGTGGAGGATGAGCAGCGGCGTGGTGACGTTCGCCACGTGTTTCATGGGGCTCTGGTCCCAGAGGCGCTGCGTGTGCTCCCAGGGGTTGCCACCGGTCTCGATGTGGATCCAGCTGAAGCCGACGTCGGACGTGCCGTAGAACGACGACCAGTTGCTGATCGAGCGCTGGGTGACGGCCGAGGTGAACGTGTCGGTCTGCCCGACCAGCCAGTTGGTCATGAACCCGCCGTAGGAGCCCCCGGTCACGTGCATCGGCGCGCCTGCGTCGGTATGCCGCGCACGTGCGTGCCGCGCGATCGCCATGACGTCGTCGGCGTCGATGGTGCCGACGCGGCCGGTGATGGCCTCCGAGAAGGCGTAGCCGTAGCCGGCGCCGCCGCGCGGGTTGCCGAACACGACCGTGTAGCCCCGCGCCGCCAGGATCTGCATCTCGAACGAGAACCCGTGGCCGTACGTGGTGCGTGGGCCGCCATGGATCTGCAGCACGAGCGCGCGATCGGAGCGCGGCTCCCGGGGCGTGAGGGTCCAGTACGAGATCTCCGCCTCGCCGTCGTCGGTGGGGAGCACGATCTCGGGATCGACGGCGATCGGCGCGTGTCGCTCCGACCACGCGTCGTTCTCGCGGCTGAGCCGAAGCTCGTCGCCCGAGGCCGTCCGGACGAAGAGTTCGCCCGGTGCGTTGGCCGTCTCGGAGGTGAAGGCGATGACGCCTCCGGAGGCGACGAAACCCGTGACCACGCGGCCGGGTTCTTGAAGGTCGGTGCGCTCGCCCGACACCACGTCGACGCGGGCCACGCAGGCGCTGCCACGGCGGTTCGCGAGGACGAGGATCGTGTCGTCGTCGATCCAGGCCGGTGCGTAGGGGTAGCGGCCGTAGCGTGCGTCGCCGCCGACGAGCGGGGTGCAGTCGAGGTCTTGCGTGAGCAGGCGCGGCATGCCGCCGGCGGTCGGCACGACCCAGAGCCCGGTCGGGGAGCTGATGCGACCTGGGTCGCTGGGGGCCAGGTAAGCGATGGCGGCGCGGCCCGGCGCTGCGCTCGGCTTGCTGGCGATGAGGGGGTTCGCCTGGGCGACGAGCGGGCTCGGCGCGTCGTCGCCCTGGGTGAGGCGCCAGACGTCGCGGTAGTAGTAGCCCTCGTCCCGGACCGTGCGCGCCGCCGCGAAGAGCAGCGCGCCGGCGGCGTCGAAGATCACGTCGGAGACGCTCGTGGGGCCATCGGTGAGCTGCGTCGTCGTACCGTCCGTCTCCACCCGCCAAGCCTGCGCCGGTCGATCGGAGCGGAACCCGTTGCCGTCTTGCTTGTAGTACGGCTGGGTGATCACGCGGCCTAGGCCGCCCAGGTCCGGGTCCTTCTCGCCGCGGCTCACCACCGCGCACCAGTCGCCGCTCGGGTGCCAGGCGAACTCGGTCACGCCGGCGGGGAGGTCGCTCACGCAGCGCGCCTCGCCTCCGGCGAGCGCGATGACGTGGAGCTGCGGTGCTCCTCCTTGCCGGTCCGAGAGGAACGCCAGGGTGCGTCCGTCGGGGCTGAAGGCGGGCTGCGTGTCCTTGCCGGGACCGTGCGTGAGCACGGTCCCGGCAAGGGTCGAGGTGTCGTAGAGGTGGATGTGGCTCGCGTAGCGTGGCGGAGCGTCGCGCACGATGCGGGTCACGACGGCGGCCGCGTGCGTACCGGAGGGCGAGAGTGCGTGGTCGGAGACGGTGCGGAGCTCGAGCAGTGCGTCGAGGTGCATGGGGGTCGAGACGCTCAGCGCGCTCGCGCCCCGCCGACGATGATCCGGGCGTCGCGCCGCGGCTCCCACTCGATGCGCTCGGAGGCGCCGTAGTAGAGCGGCTGGAAGTAGAGCATGAGCCAAGGCGGATCGTTGTAGAAGACCTCGAGCATCTCGTTGACGATCGCGTCCTGCTCGGCGGGATCGCGGGTCTGGCCAAGGCGGTCCCAGCCCGAGAACCAATCGGGGTTGGTCCAGCTGGCGTAGTTCGTGGCGCCTTCTGGGGCCCGCAGGTCGGCCATGTCGTACTGGGCGCTCCAGATGGCGCCGCCCGAGCCGATCATGAAGAGGGGGCCGGCGGTCTTGCCGATGAGTGCGGGCACGAACACCGTGGCGAAGTCCTGCAGGGCGACGTTCGTCTGGACGCCGATGTCGCTCAGGTACTGGCCGATCACGAGCGCGGTGTCGGTGTAGGCGCGGCCGCTCGGGACCTCGAGGTCGATGCTGAAGCGCACGCCGTCGGCGCCGCGCGGGTAGCCGGCCTCGTCGAGGAGTTGCTCGGCGAGCTCCGGGTCGAACGGGTACGGCTCGAGCGTCGGGTGGGCGTTGGGCGGGTTGACCATGCCGGTGGCGCGGTCGCACTCGGTGGCGAGGAGCGTACGGCAGATGGTGGGGACGTCGACCGCGTACTGCAGCGCGACACGCACCGCGGTGTCGCGGATCGCCTGAGCGCCGCCTTCCGCGCCGTCGAACGCCTCGCCCATGTTGAAGCCGAGGAAGACGCGGGTCGTGCCGGGGACGGGCAGCACGCGCGAGACCGGACCGGCGTTGACGGCGTCGATCTGATCGGGCGCGATCGCGTCCACGATGTCGACGTTGCCGGCGATGAGCTCCGCGGCGCGCGTGCTCGCCTCGGGGATGACCCGCCAGACGAGTCGCTCGAAGTTCGCCTCACGCAGATCGAAGGTGTCGGCGCGCTCCATCACGAGACGCTCGTCGCGGACCCACTCGACGAACCGGTACGGACCGGAGCCGATCGGGCGGAGGGCGGCCTCGTCGAGCGTCATGGCCTCGTAGGAGTCCTTGCAGTGGATGCGGACCTCGGCGATGAGACCGGGCGCGATGGAGCTGTACGCGTCGGTCAGGATCGTGACGGTGAGTTCGTCGTCGACGCGCGCGTCGACGTAGCCGAGGCTGTTGAAGATGAATCCGGGAGTGTTGCCGGTGAAGGCGTTGGCGGGGTCCGCGGCGCGCTGGAACGTGTACGCCACGTCCTCGGCGGTGAGCGCCTCACCGTCGTGGCACTGCAGACCCTCGAAGAGCCGGAAGGTGATCTCGGTGCCGTCGTCCGAGACCTCGAAGGACTCTGCCAGGTAGGGCACGATCTCGCCGTCGGGCGTGATCTCGAGCAGGCTCGCCCAGAGGTGCTTGGCGATGTTGTCGGCCACGATCGAGCCGATGCTGGAGGGGTCGAGCGAGGTGGCGTCGGCGCCTTGGGCGATCACCAGGGTATCGGCATCGCGGGACTGGGCGAACGCCGCGCCGGCGGTGGTCGCTAAGACGAGGACGAGGGCGATGAGTAGAGAGCGCATGGAACCTCCTGAGGACCGCTGCCGTGGAGCGGCATGCGGTGTCGAGCGGGTGGTGCCGAAGGGGGAGGGGGCGTGCGACGGCCGGGAGCGGCCATGCTTCGTGCCTGCGATGGGACGGCTACCTGAGCCCTAGTTCCGTGAGCGCCTCGGCGGCGCCGTCGAGATTGGTGAGCTTCATGCTGGCGTAGTTGGGGGAGAAGACGACGCCTTCACCGCCCGCCTCGTAGGTCGCGAGCACACTGCGGCGCACGATGTCGGGCGTGCAGACCGCCTGGTCCTCGCGCGACCGCGGGGCGTCGACGCCGATGCCCATGTAGACCTTGGCCTTGCCGTCGACGCCGCGCACGGCGTCGGCGCACTGGCCGCGCACGTACGTGTCGGGGTCCATACCGGTCTGCACGACCTCCTCCCACGGCGCCTCCTGCAGGCCGAGAAGCTTGTACATGATGGGCGTGAACTCTTCGGGCGTGAGGTCGCGAAGGATGCTCTTGTGCAGGTCGGACTGCTCGTTGTGGTAGATGAGGCCGGACTGGTGCTGGTACGTGATTGGCTTGACCCAGTCGGCATAGAGGGTCTGCTCCTCCCACGGCCACTGCGCCTTGCGGAACGGGTTGAAGTGGTTGCGGTTCCAGACGTTGAGGCCGAAGGAGAGGTTCGGGTCGCACCACTTCACCAGGCCGTAGAGCTCCCGGTCGAGGTCCTTGTTGCGCTCCAGCCAGAAGCGCTCCCAGATGAGGATCTCGGGGTTGCGGAAGAGCACGCGTAGGAACTCGATGAACGCACCGTCCACGAACGCGGTCCCCGATCGCGCCTGCTGGAAGTACGTCCAGACCTCCTGGAAGGCGATGCGGACTCGCTCTACGTCGATGCCGCGTTCGATCGCCTCGCGCCGCGCTGCGGGGCCGAAGTCGGTCGGCGCCTGCCCGGCGATCATCTGGTCGAGCGGGCTGCGGCGTTCGTTGCACCACATCACGCCGTCGAGGTCATAGTTGCGCACCTGGTCCTCGACCATCGACAGGATCCAGTTGCGGTAGTCGGGATTGCTCGTGCTCGGCTCGCCGCCGATCCGCCCGAACAGGTCGACCTCGAGGAGCTGCGGTAGGTTCGGGATCGCGACGTTGTTCACCGAGCCGTGCCCGGCGTACTTGAAGAAGGGCTCCATCAGTTCGATGAAGACCTGCATGCCCCGGGCGCGCGCCGCTGGGATGACCATCTCGAGGACGTTGCGCCCGGCCATCTCGGGGTCCTTCGCCTTGAAGTCCTTGATCAGGGTCTTGCCGTAGTAGGCGGGGTCGGGATCGAAGTAGGCGCCACCCTTCATGGCGAAAGGCTCCGGGACGCCATGGTCGGGCCAGCCGTCGAGCTTGTGGGAGATCGAGCGTCCGGCCTTCAAGCCGAGCCATGATACGGTGCCGATCATCAGGACGTTCACGCCGATGCGCTCCTGGAGCGTGTCCAGCACCTGATCGACGCCCTCGTCGATGAAGCTGACCGGGCTGATCTGGACGGCGACGAACTTCTCTGCGGGATCTGGTGCGGCCACGACGTACCTCCGGGTTGTTCGGGTACCGAGACGTCGGCGCAGAAGGTGCGCGACGAAACCGGGTTCGAATGCCCTTGACACCGACTCGGGCGCTGCCTATGCTCGCCCTGTCGATTGTCGACAATAGCGTTAGGATAGGGTCCCGACCGGGATGTGTCAAGGAAGGAACTGCATGATGGGCGACCTCCAGACCCCGCGATCCAACCTGGCCGGCATCGACACGCGGCCCCTCAGGCAACAGATCGCCGACGCGCTGCAAGCCGCGATCCTCGGGGGCGAGTTCAAGCCGGGCGACGCCCTCGTCGAGACCGACATCGCCGCGCGCCTCGGCGTGAGCCGCGCCCCCGTGCGAGAGGCCCTGCAGCTGCTCGCGAACAGTCACCTCGTCGAGACGATTCCGTACCGGGGCACGACCGTGCGTCGCTTGACGGCTGCCGACGTCGAGGAGGTGTACAGCCTTCGCAGCCTCCTCGAGACCTTCGCGTTGCGCCGTGCGATGGCGCGCGACGCCGCCGAGACGGGGCGGGTGCTGCGGGCCGGATGCGACGCGATGGAGGCCTCGGCGGCGGCAGGCGACTGGGCGCGGCTGTCGGAGGAGGACGAGCGTTTCCACGAGCGCCTCATCGAGATGGCCGATCACGGGCTCCTGCGAGAGGCTTGGCGGGATCTCAACATGCGGGTTCGGCAGATCATGGCGCTACGGAACCTGCAGAACGACGACACGATGACCATCGTCTACAACCACCTCCCGATCGTCGACGCCGTCGAGGCGGGCGACGTCGAGCGCGCGGTGCGGGGGCTCGAGCGGCACATCGCGACCGCGGCCGACCTCGTCGCCGCTCTCGACGGCGAGGAGCACGCAGGCGCCGATCCTGGGGAGCTGCCTGCGGCCAGCTGAGTCGCGCGGCCGTCGACTGGTGGAGCGGCTCCAAGAGGGAACCGCGATCTGGTCGCGCCAGCGCGGCGGCGATACGGGTGGAGACCGTTCACGACCTCGTCACCTTGACAATGCCTTCCTGACGGCCGATACTGCTCGGCGGGTGATTGTCGACAATCGACAGCTTGGCGCAGCTTCCTGCACGCACTGCATGTCTCGTGTCGTCAACCCCGACCCGCGCCCGGTTCGGTCCCGTGCGCCGACAGGGAGAGGCATGCGCGACTTCGTATCCGCTCGGGCCAGATCGATCGCGATCCAGCCCCAGACGTCGATCGACACGTCAGGGTCCATCAATCTCGCGTCCGGCACGCCCGACTTCACGACGCCGTCGTTCATCATCGACGCGATGGTCGATTCGCTCCTGGCCGCGAAGCTCCAGTACACCGCCTGGGCGGGCATACCGGCGCTCCGCGAGGCGATCGCCGCGAAGCTCGAGCGCGAGAACGGCCTCCGCATCGATCCCGAATCCGAGGTCCTCGTCACCGCCGGCGCGCAGGAAGCTCTGATGACGGTCCTCATGACGCTGCTCGATCCCGGCGACGAGGTCCTCATCACGGACCCGCACTACGGCGTCTACACTCGTGCGGCCACGATCGCCGGCGGCACGATGGTGCGGGTCCCCACCACGTTCGCGTCGGGCTTCGTGCCGACGGCCGAGGCGATCGCCGCAGCCATCACTCCGCGCACCAAGGCGGTCATCCTCGTGTCGCCGAGCAACCCGACGGGCGCCGTCTTCCCCCGCGACGTGCTCGAGTCGATCGTGCGTGTAGCCGAAGAGCACGATCTCGTGATCGTCTCCGACGAGATCTACGAGCATTACGTGTTCGACGGCGCCGTCCACACCTCGGTCGCCACGCTGCCTGCCGCACGCGAGCGCACGGTGACGATCAACAGCTTGTCGAAGGGGTACGCGCTGACGGGCGTCCGCCTCGGATACGTCGTCGCGCCACCGGATCTCATCCACGCCATGCTGCCGTTCCACCACGCGATGACGATCTGCGCGCCGATCACGGCGCAGTACGGTGCAGCCGCGGCGCTGAACGCGCCGCGCGACTGGTTCGTCCCCATCCTCGCCGAGTACGACCGGCGACGGATCGCCTGGATGCAGGCACTCGACGAGATCGAGCTGCCGTACGCCCGGCCGCGGGGCGCCTACTACATCTTCGCGGACGTCCGGCCGAGCGGTGTCGACCTCGAGACGTTCATGCGGCTGGCACGCGAGGCGGGCCTGATTCTCGGCGCGGGTGGTGACGGCTGCATCCGTGGCTCGCTCATGCAGGCGTCGCCCCGGCTCGAGGAGGGCTTGGAGCGGCTGCAGGCGCTGGTGCGACGGATCCGCGCTGAAGCCGACGCGCACGCATGATCGGAACCCGGTCAGGCGAGGCTGAGGTGGCCGAGCCCCTCGACCTGAAGATCGTCGGCGGCACGGTAGTAGGCGATGGCGGTCGCGCGCTCCTCGACGTGGGCGTCCGCGATGGACGGATCGTCGCGGTGGCCGCGCCCGGCACCCTCCTGAGCGCCCACCGCACGGTCGACGCCCGCGGGCTGTTCGTGCTCCCCGGCATCGTCGACACGCACTTCCACTGTCGGGCACCCGATCACCCCGAGCGCGAGGACTTCGACTCCGGCACGGCGGCGGCGGCGGCCGGCGGCGTCACCACGATCCTGGAGATGCCGATCAGCGAGCCCGCCTGCGCCACGCCCGAGGTGCTGGAGCGCCGCATGCGGCTCGCGCGTGACCAGGCGCGCATCGACGTCGGTTTCTTCGCCGCTCCGGGCGACCTCGACGCCCCGCGGCTGCAGGAGATGGCCGACGCCGGTGCCGTGGCGTTCAAGGTGATGATGCACGGCTTCCCGCCGGGGCGCGAGTCCTCCTTCGCCGGCCTCGCGATGACCGAGGACCGGGACGTGTACCGAGCGCTCGAGCTGGTGCGTGACACCGGCCTCCTGATGTGCGTCCACGCCGAGGACCAGGGGCTGATCGACCTCTTCGAGGCCCGTCAGCAGGCGGCCGGTCGCTCCGACCCGATCGCGCACGCCCGCTCCCGGCCCGACGTGGCCGAGGCGATCGCGGTGGCGCGGCTCGGTGCCATGAACGAGGTGATCGGCGCCCGCGTCCACGTCGTGCACCTCAGCTCGGGTCGCGCCGTCGAGTACATCCGCTGGTTCCGCTCGCGCGGCCAGGAGATGACGGCCGAGACGACGCCCGCCTACCTCTTCGGCTCGGAGGACGACATCCGCACGCACGGGCCGTTCGTCAAGATCAACCCCCCCATGCGCACGAGCGCCGATCAGGCCGCCCTGCGCGCGGCGCTGCGCGACGGCACGATCGCCACCATCGCGAGCGATCACGCGCCCTTCCGCGGCGACGAGAAGGAGATGGGTTGGAGTGATATCTGGCACGTCGGGTCCGGCATCCCCGGCGTGGAGCTCACCGGTCGTTTGCTCTGGGACGAGGCGCTGCGAGGCGCCTCGACCCTCGAAGAGGTGGTCGCCTGGACCTCCGAGCGGCCGGCGACCCTGTTCGGCATCGGCACTCGCAAGGGGCACGTCCGCGAGGGAGCCGACGCCGACCTCGTGCTCCTCGATCCCGAGGCGGAGACGGTGCTGACGCCCGAGACCTTCCACAGTCGCAGCGCCGATGCGATCCGACACGTGCTCGGTCGGCGCTGCCAGGGTGCCATCGTCTCGGTCTGGTCACGAGGAGCGTGCGTCGTCGAAGCGGGACGCATCCTCGCCGAACCAGGACGCGGGGAAGTCGTCGTGCGTGAACCGGCGACCGCCGCCGAACCACCCGAACCCCAGATCTCAGGGAGGACCACCCGATGAGCAGCACGACCTTCACCATCAAGGGGGGCACGCTGTTCGACGCCGTCGCGGGCGTGTTCAGACCGAACCCCGGCATCGTCATCGACGGTGGAACGATCGCCCAGGTCGGCGAGGTCGGCGAACGCGGGAACGTCATCGACGCCGGTGGCAAGACCGTCATGCCGGGCCTGATGAACCTGCACGGGCATCTCGCCTGGGATGGGTTCTCGGACCTCGAGGGACAGAGCCGCCACGATGGGCCGATGGGCTACGTCAAGGTCGCTCGCGGGCTCATCTCCGCCGTCGAGGCGGGCGTCACGACGTTCCGCGATCTCGGGGGCGTCCACGACACCGGACTGGTGGCACGCCAGGCGCAGCAGGGCGGCCTCATCGCCGGGCCGAAGGTCATCACCTGCGGTCGCGCGATCTGCCGGACCGGCGGGCACATCTGGTACGGGAACCGCGAGGCCGATGGAGCGGACGAGGTCCGCAAGGCGACGCGCGAGCAGATACGCGACGGCGCCGACTGGATCAAGCTGATGGCGCACTCCTACACGCCCGCCGAGCTCTCGGCATGCGTTGAGCAGGCCCATGATCAAGGCGTGCCGGTCACGACCGACGCGGGCGTGTGGGCCGAGCTGGCCGTCGACGCGGGCGTCGACTGCATCGAGCACGGGGGCGACTACAGCGACGAACTGATCGCCAAGATCGTCGAGGGCGGCGTCTGGATCGTCCCCACGCTGTCGCCGGTCGTGCTGCAGGCCCGCGAGGGAGCCGCCTGGGGCATGAAGCAGAGCGTCATCGACCGCCGTCGCGCCCAGCTCGCCGACAAGGGTCGCCACGAGGGCCTCGGGCGCGCGCGCCGCGCCGGCGCGAAGCTCGCGTTCGGCACCGACTCGGGCTCGCCCGTGGTTCCGCACGGCGCGATCCTCGCCGAGATGCAGCAGCTCCTCGAGTTCGGGGTGTTCGAGCGCGAGATCGACGTGCTGCAGGCGATCACCATCCGTGGGGCGGAGCTGATCCGCCAGTCCGACCGGACCGGCAGCCTCGATGAGGGCAAGACGGCCGACATCGTCATCCTCGGCGGCGACCTCTCGGCCGACCTGACGGTCATCGAGCGTGTCGAGCACGTCTGGGTGGATGGGCGCCTCAGCGTCGTCGGCGGCTCGGCGCGGCTTCCCGACCCCCGCGACTTCCGGACCTTCGCCAACATCGGCGCCTGACGCGAGACACCCCGAGAAGGAGCACCCACATGAAGGTCTACGTCTCCGTCGATATGGAAGGGTGCGCCGGCATCGTGCACCGCGAGCAGACCGACCCGAAGGGCTTCGACTACGAGCTCGGCCGTACCGCGATGGCGCAGGAGGCGAACGCCGCCGTGCAGGGAGCCTTCGATGCGGGAGCGACCGAGGTAGTCGTGAGCGACTCGCATGGCGGGAACGGCATGCGCAACATGCGCATCGCCGATCTCGACCCCCGCGCGCAGCTGATCACCGGTTCGCCGCGGCGCCTCGGTCAGATCGACGGCCTCGACGGGAGCTTCTCGGCGCTCCTGCTCGTCGGGTATCACACGCGCCACGGCCGCGCGGGCGTGCTCAGCCACACCACGAACGGGCAGGCGGTGGCGAACCTCTCCGTCGATGGCCGGGTCGTCGGCGAGATCGGTCTGAACGCGCGCGTCGCCGCCTCGCTCGGCGTGCCGACGATGCTGGTGACCGGCGACGACCTCACCACCGCCGAGGCGGCGCTCGACTGCCCGGACGCCGAACTGGTGACCGTCAAGTGGGCCCTCGGCCGCTACGCCGCGCGCTGCCTCCACCCCTCGCTCGCCTGCGCCGCGATCCGGCGCGGCGCCGCGGCGGGCGTGGGGCACGCTTCACGCGTGAAGCCGGAGGCATCGAGCGCGCCGGTCGCGATCCGGCTGCAGTTCAAGGAGACCGGCTCGGCGGAGAGCGCCGCGCGGCAGCTCGGGGCCAGTCTCGTCGACGACGACACCGTGGCGTTCGAGGCGGCGACCATGGTCGAGGCCTACGCCGCCTACTCGATCGCCGTCGAGGCCTGGCAGCCCGCCTGGGGCGCCTGGATCAAGGGGTGAAGGCACGTGACTGACGACGGCCTCGCGTTCCTGAGCGCCACCGAACTGCGCGCCGCCTACACCGCGCGCGAGGTCTCGCCCGTGGAGGTGGTCGCGGCGCTGCTCCGCCGCCTCGACACGTTCGATGGCGTCTACCGCTCACACGTGCTGGTCACCGCCGACGCGGCGATGTCCGCCGCGAGGTTCGCCGAGTACGAGATCGGCAAGGGGCGTGGAGACGCTCCGCTCTTCGGCGTGCCGGTCTCGCACAAGGACAACCTCTGGACGCGCCGCGTCCGCACCGGGGTGCACTCCCGCACGTCGTTCGCGCACGCGCCGACCGAGGGCGCCACGGCCGTGGCGCGCCTCGAGGCGGCCGGCGCGATCCTGCTCGGCAAGACCAACACCACCGAGTTCGCCTGCGGCGACATGATCGAGCACGGCGACACGCCGAACCCGTGGGATCCCACGCTCTACAGCGGCGCGTCGAGCGCCGGGTCCGCCTCGGCGATCGCGGGCGGCCTCACGACCATCGCCACCGGCAGCGACACCGGCGGATCGATCCGCGCGCCCGCCGCGCTCTGCGGCATCGTCGGGCTCAAGGCCACCTACGGACGCGTGAGCCGGTTCGGGCTCGTGCCGCTCTCGTGGTCGATGGACAGCGTCGGACCGATGACGCGCACCGTGACCGACGCAGCGCTCATGCTGGAGGCGATGGCGGGGCACGATCCGCGCGACCCGACGTCGGCGGACGTCGCCGTCCCGCGCTACCTGGACGCGCTGACGGACGACCTTCGGGGTGTGCGCGTCGGCGTCAGCCTCGACCACTTCCACGAGGGGCTCGAACGCTCCGTCGAAGCCGCCTTCGGCGAGGTGCTGGAGGTGCTGCGCGCGTTGGGCGCCACCATCGTCCCCGTCCACCTCCCCTCGGCCGGCTCCGTCGCACCTGCCGGCAACCTGATCTCGATGTGGGAGGCGTTCGCCCTGCACGCCGCCACGCTCCGCAGCGAAGGTCGCCGTTACGGCCCCAAGGCCCGAGCCCACATCGCCTCCGGCGCCTTCGCTTCCGGCGCCGACGTCGCCCTCGCCCAGCAACTCCGCACCCTCTGGGCCCACGAGGCCGCGGCGGCGTTCGCCGACATCGACGCACTCGTCACACCCACGCTCCCGTTCACGCGCGTCACCCGCGAGGCGTGGGTCCAGTCGCCCCCGGACACGAGCTGGGGGACGCGACACTGGAACCTCACCGGACACCCTGCCATCACGCTCCCGTGCGGTGTCGACGGCGACGGCCTCCCCGTGGCCCTCCAGGTCGTAGCCCGTCACTTCGACGAGTCGATGATGTTCCGCGTCGCGCACGCGTTCGAGCGTGCTACCACATGGCACGCGCGGCGGCCGACGCTGGTGACGACGGTCGTGACGCCCGCGCCGGATGCGATGATGCCCACGCGCGCGGCGACGCCGATCACGGACGCGTTGCGTGACGAGGCGGAGCGGCAAGCTCTCCCCCTCGACGACACCGACCTCGCGCGCATCCAGCGCCTCGTCGACGGCGTGCGAAAGGGTCTCGCGGCCCTCCGGCCGGCGCGCACCATCGCGCTCGAACCAGCCTTGCGCTTCACGCCCCCGTACGCCGTCCCCCCGGGCGGCACGCTCGCCACCCCCCTCGCCGCGCCCGGCGCGGCGACCGACCGCCCCTGAGGCCGACCGATCCCGTCGCCCTCCCGAAGGAGTCACATGCCACCGCTCGTCTACACCGATCCCGCAACCGCTCGGCTCTACGTCGACGCCGTCACGAGCCTCAGCGAGCTGGGGCGGCCACGCTTCGGGCGCCCGCTCGTCCTGACGAACTACACCGACGTCACGCCGACGCTCACGAGCCTCGATGCCGTCGAGGGGGCGCTCGACACCGTCGAGTCCGTCGTGGCCGGCACGACCGGCCACCCGCACGCCTACATGGCGGCGCTCCTCCGCGGTTCGCGGACCGTCGTCAGCGTCTTGCGCGACGAGGACCGACCGTATCGGGAGCTCGTTCGTGGCATCCTCGAGATCGATCACGTCCCGATCCCGGAGAGCGAGACGCACCGGCTCCGCGCCGAGCTGCACGAGGGCCTCGGCGCCCTCGGGTACGAGGGCCCGCTCGAGCGGCAGGTCGACACGTGGCTGGCTGACACGAGCCTCACGGGGGACGCGGTGATCGACTGGGGCAAGCAGATCCTCGAAGACGCGCGGCGCGACACGGAGCTGAAGGTCCTGAAGCTGCCGCCCGGTGAGGGCGTCGACTCCTTCACCGGCATCCGTGACGTCCACTACAGCGGCCGCTCGCAGTACACGGGCAACGCGCGTGGGTGGCTGCACTTCAACATCGACAAGTCGTGGCAGCGCGACCTCTTCGTGCACGTGCTCTGTCACGAGGCGTACCCGGGGCACCAGACCTTCTACGCCCTCTGGGACTCCCTCTACGGGCAAGGTCGCTGGCCCGTCGAGGCGGCGTACTACCAGCTCAACAACCCCACGAACGCCGTCTTCGAAGGGGGCCCCGAGGTCGCCATGCACTTCCTCGGTTGGGATGAGGGCGACACGAAGGAGGCCCTTGCGCTCCGCATGGGGCTGGCCTACATGGATCTCGGTCGGATCGCCATGAACAACGCCTGTCTCGCCTGTAACACCGGCGAGATGACGCGCACGGAGGCCGTCGACCTGATGGTCGACCACTTCGTGCTGCGCGACGACGCCGAACGGGCCTACGAGTTCTTCACCGACTCGCTGGCGCGCACGAACTACGCGCAGTACTACTACGGGCGCCGGATCGTGAACGAGGCCTTCAAGCGCTTCGAGGGCAGCGAAGGCGATCGGCAGCGCTTCTTCGACCTCATCTACCGCACGCCGCACTCCACCAGCACCTTCGTGACCGCCGTGGCCGAGGCCAGCGGCCAGCCGTTCGACCCCTTCACCTACGCATGATCGACGCAGCGCGCGCGCCGCTCGATCGGCCCCAGGAGGCATGCAGCGATGGATCGTGACTACGTCGGCTACGGCAACCAACCCCCGGTGTTCGACTGGCCCGGCGGGAACCGCCTGGCCATCAGCCTGGTCGTCAACTACGAGGAGGGATCCGAGTACACCCTCACGGACGGTGGCGACCGCCAGGAGACGCTCGGTGAGTGGGGCGTCAAGGAGTTCCCGAAGGGCGTGCGCAACCTGGCGAACGAGTCGTTCTTCGAGTACGGCTCCCGCGTCGGCGTCTGGCGGATGCTCGACCTGTTCGACCGGCACCAGGTCAAGGTGACCTTCGGCGTCTGCGCCGTCGCGCTCGAGCGCAACCCCGCCGCGGCGAAGGCGATCGTGGCCGCCGGCCACGAGGTCACCGCCCACGGTTACCGCTGGGAGGAGCACTTCACGATGGAGCGCGACTTCGAGCGCGAGCGCATCGCGATGGCGATCGAGTCGATCCGCACCACGACCGGCGTACGCCCCCAGGGCTGGTACTGCCGGACGGCGCCGAGCATGAACACGCGGGCGCTGCTGGTGGAGGAGGGCGGCTTCGTCTACGACTCCGACGCCTACAACGACGACGTGCCCTACCTCGTCGAGGTCGACGGCCGGCAGCACGTGGTGGTGCCCTACACGGGCGACGTCAACGACTCGCATACCTGGGCGGGACCCGGCTTCGAGAGTGACTTCGTGACCTACCTCAAGGACTCCTTCGACGTGCTGTACGAGGAGAGCCGGCGCTGGCCCAGGATGATGTCCGTCGGGCTGCACCTGCGCATGGCCGGACGTCCCGGAAGGATCAAGGCCGTCGACGAGTTCATCCGCTACGCG
>SKWV01000337.1 GCA_007128755.1 Trueperaceae bacterium | reverse complement strand
GAAGTAGTAGAGCGAGCTCTTCACCTCGTCGAGCACCGTCGGCCGTTCGTGCACGAGCTCGCGCGTCTGCCAGAGCGTGGCGATCTCGGCCCCGACCTCGTCCTGGAGCGCCTGGCGCGCCTGCGGCGCCAGCTGCCGCTCGCCGAGCGTCCGCATCGCCTCGGCGATCCGCTCGAGCTTGAGCCGCACCGTGTAGCGCTTGACCTCGGTCGGGTGGGCGGTGATCGTGAGCTGCACGTCGAGGTCGGCGATGAAGCGGCGCACGTCCTCGCGCGACCAGCCCTCGTCGACGAGCGCCTTGATGGCGGCCGCGATCGACTCGCTCCGCGGCCGTTCGACGGTGGCGGCGCCCTCGCGCAGCCGGTTGACGCGCACGCGGTGGATCTCCTCCGCCACGTTGGTGAGCTGGAAGAAGATCGCGAACGCCCGCAGCACCCGCTCGGCGGTGGGGAGGTCCATGTCGCGAATCAGCGCCCGCAGCTCCGCCGTGGCGCCGTCGCGCTCCCTCTCGCCGGGCGCCGCCCCACGCTCGCGCTCCGCCGCCTCCTCGAGCCGCCGCCGCTTGGTGAGCGCGCGCACGCGCTCGACCATCTCGAAGACGCGGGGCCCCTCGAGCTCGCGCAGCACCTCGCCCAGCGTGCTCGCCAACGTGTCGACGTCGTGGCGCAGCTGCGCGAAGGCGTGCTCCTCGAGCGTCGCGAGGTCGCCCACGGGGGACGGGTCGAGCGGGCCGCCGGCCGAGCTCACGAGGCCTCCCCGCCGGTGCCGTCACCGGGTTCAGCACGCCACTGCAGGCGCTCGATGCTGCGGGCGCGACGCCCGTCGATGGCGATCACCACGGCGCTGAGCGTGCCGGCGCCAGTGGCGGGCTGCGAGCGGTGCGGACGCCGGGTGAGGAAGCGCGCGTGCATCTCCGCGAAGCCGAGCCCGATCGACGAGTGCTGCACGCCGGTCATGCCGACGTCGGTGATGGAGGCGGTGCCGTCGACGACGATCTCGTCGGCCGTCTGCACGTGCGTGTGCGTGCCGATCACGGCGCTGGCGCGGCCCTGCAGGTGGTAGGCCATCACCTTCTTCTCGCTCGTCGCCTCGGCGTGCACGTCGATGATCACGGCGCCATCGGGTCCCGCCGCGTCGACGATGGCGTCGGCCGCCGCGAAGGGGTCGTCGCCCGGCTCGATGAAGACCCGTCCCATGACCTGACCGACGGTGACGCGCGAACCGTCGCGCGCCGTGAGCGTCACGTGGCCGAGGCCGGGCGTGCCGACGGGATAGGTGGCGGGCCGGATGAGTCGGGGCGTCTCCTCGAGCAGCTCGGCGGCCTCCGGCTGGCGGAACGCGTGGTTGCCGAGCGTGACGACGTCGACGCCCGCCGTGCGCAGCTCCTGGAAGTGCTTGCGGGTGATCCCGAAGCCGCCCGCCGCGTTCTCGCCGTTGGCGACCACCAGGTCGTAGTCCTCGCCATGCCGCGCGAGGTAGCGCTGGACGACGCGGATGCCGGGTGTGGCGAAGACGTCGCCGATGAAGAGGACGCGCATGCGCTACGGTACCGCAGCCCGGTCGCCGCCCTCGGTCGCGGCCGCCGCTCGCCGCGCCGCCGCCGCGAGGGACGACGGCCACGCGCGCGCGAGCGCAGGCCGGTGCTAGCGTGAGCGGCATGGACTTCGACGCGGTCGACCGCGCCATCCTCGAGATCCTCCGCACCGACGGCCGCGCCACGCACGCGCAGATCGCCAAGCAGGTCGGCCTGTCGGCCCCGGCCGTGGGCGAGCGCATCCGCAAGCTCGAGCACGCCGGCGTCATCCTCGGGTACCGCGCGGTGATCGACCCGGGCAAGGTCGGGCTCGGCATCTCGGCGTTCGTGGCGATCTCGCCGCAGCCGCGCAAGCCGGCGGCGCTGCTGGTGGAGCGCCTGCTGGCGATGCCCGAGGTCGAGGAGCTGCACGCCGTGGCGGGCACGTACGCCTACGTCGCCAAGGTCCGCGTGACCGACACGCCGGCGCTGGACGCGTTCCTCGACCGCCTGTTCATGCTCGACGGCGTCGAGCGCACCGAGACGACGATGGTGCTGCGCACGAACGCCGAGCGGCCGCTGCACCTGCCGTTCGAGGGGGCGGCATGACGACGGCGGCGGCCTCGGGCGTCACGCTGCGGCGGCTCGACGCCGACGACGTGGGCGCCTACCTGCGACTCCGCGACGGCTCGTACGGCTTCCCGACGGACGACGAGTCCCGGCTGGAGTTCACGAGACGCATGGCGCTGACCTGGGGCGCGTTCCAGGGTGGCGAGCTGGCGGCGAGCCTCGGCGACCCGCGCTTCGAGAACTACGTCGCCGGAGCGCGCGTGCGTACGGCAGGGATCGCGGCCGTCCAGACGGCGCCCGAGCACCGCCGCCAGGGCCTCGCGGCGCGCCTCCTGCGCCACGCGCTCGAGGTCGCCCGCGATGACGCGATCGGCTGGAGCCTGCTCTACCCCTTCGACCCGCCCTTCTACACCCGCTACGGCTGGCAGGGACTGGCCACGGGCGTGGAGCTGGTGCTGCCCCCCGCTCGCCTCGCGCGCACCGCGCCCCTCACGGCGTCGCGCGTCACGAGCGACCTGCGCGGCGAGCTGCAGGACGTGTACGGGCGCTGCGCCGCGAACTGGACCTTCACGAACGCCCGCACGTTGGGCCCGTGGGACGTCTGGGAGGACCTGCTGCCGGCGCCGGGCAAGCTCGGGCTCGCCTACCGACTCGACGACGCCTACGTCGTGCTCCAGCAGCGCTACGAGGGCGACCCGCACGGGCCCTCCCTGCGCGTCATCGACTCCGGCTACGCCAGCGCGGCCGGGCGGGAGGCGCTCTTCGGCCTGCTGGCGTCGTTCAACGGGCAGTCCTCGAAGATCACCATCGACGTCCCGGCGAGCGATCCGCTGGCGTGGGACTGGGCCGGTTGGTACCCGAAGGCGGGCCGCAAGACGCTCATGGCCCGCGTCGCCGACGTGCAGAGCGCGCTGGGCGCCTTGCGCGCGCGGCGGCCGGGAGCCGACGGCGACGAGACCGTCGATCTCCCCGCCTTCACCATGGGTGTGCGCGACGCGTTCGCGCCCTGGAACGAGGGCTCGTGGCGCGTGACGCCGGGGCCGGAGGGATGCACGGTCGAGCGGGCGCCGCGCGCCCACACGTCGATCGACGTGCGGGGTGTCACGCTCCTGCTCGCCGGCGCCGCCACGCCGCTCGCGGTGCGGCTCGCCGGCCTGGCGGAGGGAGACGCGGTGGCGCTGAGCACGCTCGCCGCCCTGTCGGCAGGCCGCACGCCCTACCAGGCGGTCGAGGACGGCTTCTAGGCGGCGGGTGCTGGGCGACGGGTCGCGGCGGGTCGCGGCGGGTCGCGCCGCTCGCGCGGCGCCCGCGGAGACACTCCCCTACCCCGGCCGCACGGCCGCGAGGAACCACGCCGGCAGGCGCTCCTGCTGCCGCCTGAGGAAGGCGGGCGCGTCGGCGTCGAGCAGGTAGGTCACGGCGTGGT
>SKWV01000294.1 GCA_007128755.1 Trueperaceae bacterium | reverse complement strand
GGCCATCGTCGGCTGCTCGAGGTTGTACGTCCCGGCGGAGCCGCAGCAGAGCTCCGGCTCGGCGAGCTCGACCAGCTCGACCCCCTCGATCGCTCGCAGCAGCGCGCGTGGCTGCGCCGTCACGCCCTGCGCGTGCGCCAGGTGGCACGCGTCGTGGTAGGCCACGCGCAGCGGCGCCTCGAGTGGCTCCGGCGGCGCGATACCCAGCTCGTCCAGGAAGACGCTCACGTCGCGCACCCGCGCCGCGAACGCGGTCGCAGCCGCCTCCTCACGCTCACCCTTCAGCCACAGCGGGTACTCGTGCATGCCCGAGCCGCACCCGGCGGCGTTCGTGAGGACGGCGTCGACGTCGGCTACTGCCGAGAACGTTCTGATCGTCCGCCGCGCGAAGCCCTGCGCCTGCCCCTTGACACCCGCGTGCGCCGCGAGCGCGCCGCAGCACGACTGCCCGGACGGGATCGTCACCTCGACACCGTTCCGGGCGAGCACGCGCACGGTCGCCCAGTTGATCTCCGGAGCGAGCACCTGTTGCGCGCAACCGGTCAGCAGCGCGACCCGCGCGCGCCGCGGGCCGATCGCCCGGACGACCTCCGGGAGTGGCGAAGCACGCGGAACGCGGGCCGGAAGGAGGTCGAGCATGTCGCGCATCCGCGTCGGCAGCAGCCGCCGCAGCGGCCGAGCGAGCGTCCCGGCCGCCGCCGCGAGCCGGAAGCGACCCGGGTACGGGAGGGTCTCGTGGACGACGCGGCGCACCGCCGTCTCCTCGAGCGGCCGCTCGCGCCGCCCCTCGGTCTCCATCCGGAAGGGCGTGATGAGCTCGCCGTACGCGACACCCGACGGGCACGCGCTCACGCACGCCAGGCAACCGAGGCACGGATCCAGGTACGGCGTCGCCTCCGCCAGCGGCAGCGTCCCCTCCAGGACCTCCTTCATCAGCACGATGCGGCCGCGAGGGCTGTGCATCTCCTCCCCCGTCACCACGTACGTCGGACAGGTCGGGAGGCAGAAGCCGCAATGGACGCACGACGCGACGGCGTCCGCCATCGGCTCCGCCAGCGGCCCGAGACCCTCGACCGGGATGTCATGCTGCATCGCCCACCCCCTCCTCCGGCTCGACGCGGAACTTCCCCTCCGGATCGAGCACGCCGGCGATGCGCCCTAAGAACGCGCCGCCCGTGCGCACGCCGAGCAGCGGCCGCGGCCACACGCCCGTCAGCGCCACGCCGGCCAGCCCCAGCGTCGCGAGCAGACCGTCGAGCTCCTCGCCGCCGCGATCCTCCGGCCACGCGAGGTAGGCGACGTTGCCGCCGACGCCGTATCGCCGCGGCAGGGGCACCGCGTGCTCGGCGAGCGCCTCCTCGAAGCGCGGCACCGCCGTCGGCGCCAGCGCGACCTTCACGAGCGCGTGCCCGGCCCGTAGCCAGGCGAACTCGCGCTCGCGGCGCCACAGAGCCGCGTCGGCGCTTCCGGTCAGTACCGTCGCCGGCGCGCCGCAGGAGGCCTGCACGCGCGCCACGCGGGCATCGAGCGCCTCGGCGAGGCCGCCGACGCGCAGTCGCAGCGTCGCCGGCGGTGTGAGCTCGAGGCAGGCGAGCTCCAGGCCCGACGTCGCCAGGCGGTGCATGGTGGTGACGGCGTCGCCGAAGCTCGGCAGCGCGACCTCGAGCGTCGCGTGCGCCTCGGGCCGTGGGAAGACCTTGAAGGTGAGCTCGACCATCACGCCGAAGGCTCCGAGGCTCCCGACCATCAGCTTCGGGAAGTCGAAGCCCGCCGCGTTCTTCACGACCTTCCCGCCGCCCGTCACGAGCGTCCCGTCGCCGCTCACGAAGCGCACGCCGAGCAGGAAGTCGCGGACGCCGCCGAAGCGGAAGCGTCCGGGGCCCGAGAGGCCGGCGGCGACGGTGCCGCCGAGCGTCGCGCCGGCCTCGGCCAGCGGCGGGTCGAAGGGCAGCTCCTGGTCGAACTCGGCCAGCACGTCGGCGATGTCACGCACGGGCGAGCCCGCGAGCGCGGTGAAGGTGAACTCCTGCGGATCGTACGCGACCACGCCGGCGACGTGCGACAGCCGCAGCGTCGCCCCCGCCGACAGCGCCGGCTTGCTCGCGCCTCCGGCGGCGCGGACGCGCTCGCTCGAGAGGATCGCGTCCTGCACGTCCGCGACGGCGTCGTCGACCACGGACGCGGCGACCCTCACGCCGCGCCGCCCCGCGGTCGGTCGGCGACGATCAGCATCTTGCCGCGGTTGGCGAGCTCGCGGACGTCGACGGCCTGGCGGATCCGGGCCATCGTCCGCATGTCGACCTCCGCGAACTGCTCGCCGAGGTAGTCGCGCTTCTCGATGCCGACGCCGTGCTCGCCGGTGATCGAGCCTCCCATCTCGATGCACATCCGCAGGATCTCGCCCGCGAGCGCCTCGGCGCGTTCGAGCTCTCCACGGGCGCTGTCGAAGAGGATGAGCGGATGGAGGTTGCCGTCGCCGGCGTGGAAGACGTTCGCGACACGGATCCCGTAGCGTCGCGACAGCTCGGTGATGCGCCCCAACGCCTCGCCGAGCCGGCCGCGCGGCACGACGCCGTCTTGCACCAGGTACTCGCGGCTGAGCCGGCCGACGGCGGAGAAGGCGCCCTTGCGCCCCTTCCAGATCGTGGCGCGCTCCGCCTCGTCGCGCGCGACGCGAACGAGGTAGGCGCCGGAGTCCTCGATGAGCCGCATCAGCCGCGGGTGCTCGGCAGCGACCTCCTCGCGCGGTCCCTCGAGCTCGACGATCAGCAGACCCTGCGCGTCGTTCGGGTAGCCCGCGTGCACCGCCGCCTCGGCGGCGTCCATGGCGAGGCGGTCCATGATCTCCATCGCGCCGGGCAGCAGCCCCGCCGCGACGATCCGCGCGACCGCGTCGCCGGCCGCCTCCAGGCTCCGGTACGCCGCAAGCACCGTCCGGTACTCCTCCACCCGCGGCAGCAGGCGCAGCGTGACCTCGAGCGCGATCCCGAAGAGGCCCTCCGACCCGACGAAGAACCCCGCCAGGTCCGAGCCGACGTGCTCGAGCCCGTCCCCGCCGAGCTCCACCACCTCCCCGTCCGGGAGCACCACCTCGAGGCCGAGCACGTGGTTGGCGGTCATGCCGTACTTCAGGCAGTGCGCGCCGCCGGAGTTGAACGCGACGTTGCCGCCGATCGTGCAGACGGCGCCCGACGACGGGTCCGGCGCGTAGTACAGCTCGTGGGGCGCCGCGGCGCGCGACACCTGCGCGTTCAGGACGCCCGGCTCCACCACACAGGTGCGCGCGTCGGGATCGAGCTGCAGGATGCGGTTCAGGCGGTTGAGGGCGATGACGACGCCGCCGGCGATCGGCAGCGAACCGCCCGACAGGCTCGTCCCGCTGCCGCGCGCCACGAACGGGACGTCGTGCGCCGCGCACGCCTGCACCGCCCGGATCACCTCGTCGCGCGTGTCCGGCATCACGACGGCGCCAGGGCGCACCTTGAACGCGGTCAAGCCGTCGCTCTCGAACGTC
>SKWV01000284.1 GCA_007128755.1 Trueperaceae bacterium | reverse complement strand
CCCATGACCACGACCACGGCGAAGCCCGCGCCCTTCACCGTCTTCCGCAACCGTCGCTTCCGGCTGATGTGGACGTCGGAGCTCGTCTCCACCATCGGCGACTCGCTCGTCGACATCGCGGCGGCCATCCTCGTCTATCGCATCACGGGCTCCGCCCTCGCGGTCGGACTCGTGCTCGTGGCGACCGCCGCGCCGGCCCTGCTGATAGGGCCGTTCGCCGGCGTGTTCGTCGACCGGTTCGATCGCAAGCGGATCATGCTGGCGTGCGACCTGCTGCGCGGCACGGTCGTGGTGCTGATCCCGCTCCTGATCTCGTTCGGCATCGCCTGGCTGTTCGTGGCGGTGGTGGTGGTCAGCGCGATCGGCACCTTCTTCAGCCCGGCCCACGCCAGCGTGCTGCCGGAGATCGCCGGCGACGACGAGCTCGCTGCCGCCCACACCATGCTCGCGATCTCCGCCTTCGCGTCCACAGCGCTAGGGTTCGCGGCCGGCGGCCTCATCGCCTCGACGGCGCCCATCGAGTGGGCCTTCTACCTCGCCGCGGCGACCTTCTTCGCCTCCGCGGCCATCATGGCGGGCGTCGTGGTCCCACAGTGGCGGGAGGCCGGCACGACGACCCCGGCGACGGTGCTGCGCAACCTCGGCGCGGGGATCGCGTTCCTCTGGTCGCGTGACGTGCTTCGCTCCTACCTCGTCATCGCGGCCGGGGCGGCGCTGACGGCGGGGCTCCATCACTCGCTGCTCCTCCCCTTCGCGGTGGAGGCGCTCGGTGCATCGGAGTTCGTGTTCGGGCTGCAGGAGGCGATGGCGGCCGTGGGGTTCGTGATCGGCTCCCTGCTCGTCGCCTCGCGCATCGATCGGCTGCGCGAGGGGCAATGGCTGACGATCTCGCTGCTCGGCGTGGGCGCCGTCGGTGTCGCCTATGCCTCCATCGAGTCGATCCCCGGGGCGGTCGTGCTCATCATGCTCGTCGGCTTCCTCACCGCTCCCTTCGACATCGCCGGACGGCTCATCATCCAGCGCCACACGACGCGGGAGATCCGAGGGCGGGTCAACAGCACCTTCTCCGTGGCGACGAACGTGGCGTTCCTGATGGGGATGGCGCTCGTCGGATTGGCGGACGTGATCGACGTCCGCGTCGTCTTCCTCGCGACGGCGCTCGCGACGCTGGCGCTCGGCGTCGGCGCGAACCTCCTGCCCGGCCTGCGAGAGACGGGTGCCCAGTGGCGCCGCGCGGCGCTCCTGCTGCAGGGCGCTGCGGCGGCGCCGGGACTGCACCGTCGCCGCGCCGCCACGGTGGACGACCTCGACGCGCTGATCCTGCGCCTCCCCGCCATGGCGCGCTTCGCACGCGCGGAGGCGCGTGACCTGCTCTCGCTGGCGAGCGTCGCCGAGGCCCCGACCGGCACGGTGATCGTGCGCCGGGGCGAGGTCAGCGACGCCGCCTACTTCCTCATCACCGGTCGCGCCGTGGTCGGCTGGCCCGAGGGCGAGCGTCGGCGTCCGCTCGAGACCCTCAACGCGGGCGACTTCTTCGGTGAGATCGCCGCACTCACGGGCGCCCCGCGCACCGCGGACGTCGTCGCCGACGACGATGCGATGCTCCTGCAGGTGCCGTCGCGCATGCTCAGGCGGATGGCGGCCGACCCCGCGCTCCGGGCGCTGTTCGGGTCCACCATGCGCGAGCGCATGCTGCGCATGGACGCCCTCGGCGGGACGCGCCTCGGTGGCCTGGGCGAGGCGGCCCTGAAGGAGCTGCGCACCGACCGCCCGCCGGCACGGCCGGAGAACACCGAGCCCGGCGGGGCGCCGCAGGCCACGCCATGACCCCGCGACTCGAGGTCGGCTCCACCTCGACCATCACGGTCGTGCGCTGGGCCGAGGCCGTCCTGCGCGCGGGCGGCGACGCCTTCGAGCTCGACGTCCCCGACCCCGACGTCGCCGGCGGGGCGTGGACCGGCGCCGCCGACGCAGCGGGCGTGCCGAGCCGCTCCTGGCGCGCCTGGGTCGATCTCGCGGAGGAGCTCGGCTGCACCGTCGCGACGCCCCGGCCGCTCGCCGGCGGCCGCGTGCGCGTCACCTTCCACGTGCTGGGGCCGGAGGCGCCCTGGCACGACCGCCCGGCGGGACCGAGCGAGGACCGGTACGCCGACCCGAGCGCCTTCGGGGCGGTGCGCAAGCTGGAGCACCCGGGCATGCTGCTGCCGCTGCTGGCGGCGCTCGAACGCGCGCGGCCGCCCGACGGCGGTCGTGTGCTCGTCCTGGGGTGTCATCGCGGCGACGAGATCGAGGCGCTCGGTATGCTCGCGCCGCCGCCGCACGGCCTCGACGTCGTCGGCGTCGACCACGCCGAGGCGCCGCTGCGCGAGGCGGCGGCGCGCTTCCCCGACGCGTCCTTCGAACGCGCCGACCTGAACGCGCTGCCGGGCGAGCTCGGCGCCTTCGACCTGGTCATCGCCATCGCCGTGCTGCAGAGCCTGGGCGTCGACGACCGGGCTTTGCTACGGCGCCTCGTCCAGGACCACCTGCGCGGGGGTGGCGCGCTGCTGCTCGGGCTGCCCAACAGCCGCTTCCGCGGCGGGGAGGTGACCTACGGGGCGCGCACGCGCAACTACGCCGAGCGCGACCTGTCGCTGGTGGTCAAGGATCTCGCGGCGTACCGGCGGTACCTCCACCAGCACGGCTTCCGCACGCACATCGGCGGGCGCTACGACCTGCTGCTCACCGCCACGCGCCGACGCCCCGATGCGTCGCCGGCGTGGGACTCCAGCCCCTGACGCCGCGCGGGCCACCCTTCTAGCATGGTGCGAGCGACCCCTGGTCGGCGCTGCCGCTCCTCGAGCGGCTGAACGCGAGGTGCGGTCGCCGTTCAGGAGGCGGGTGCGTTGCGCTACGACGTCGCAATCATCGGCGCGGGCGTGGTCGGGTGCGCCATCGCGCGTGAGCTGTCACGCTACCGACTGCGGGTCGCGCTCATCGACCGCGAGTGCGAGGTCGGGCTCGGCACCAGCAAGGCCAACAGCGGCATCATCCACGGCGGCCACCGCTCCGGCGACGGCAGCCTCAAGGGCGACCTGGAGTGGCGCGGCAACCAGCTCTGGGACGCGCTCTCGCACGACCTGCCCTTCGGCTACGCCCGCGTCGGCGACCTGACCGTTGCGTTCGACGACGACGAGCGCCGGGTGCTGGGGGGCATCCTCGAACGCGGCCGACGCCGCGGCGTGACCGGCATCGAGATGTGGGACGCCGAGCGCGTGCGGCGCGAGGAGCCCAACCTGTCCGACGACATCGTCGCCGCCGTGCACGCGCCGACGTCGGCGGTGGTGAACCCGTACGAGGCCTGCTTCTCGCTCGCCGAGAGCGCGGTGCGCAACGGCGTCCACCTCCTGTTGGGGCGCACGGTGCGGGCCATCGCCCAGGACGACGAAGGTTTCGCGATCGATACCGACGAAGGGCACGTCGCGACGCGCATGATCGTCAACGCCGCCGGCCTCTACGGCGACGACGTCGCCCGCATG
>SKWV01000349.1 GCA_007128755.1 Trueperaceae bacterium | reverse complement strand
GATGGGTTCGGGGGTGATGTCGAGGAGCATCAGGACGCGGTTGATCGCGCCGAAGTTCTGGTTGAGGAACCCCTTCCAGACCTGGATCGTGATGATGCTCGGGAGCGCCCAGGGGATGATGAGCAGCGTGCGATAGAGGTTGCGGAAGCGCAGGTCGGGGTTGTTGAGCAGGACCGCCAGCAAGACGCCCGCCGCCGTGTTGATGAGGATCGTCAGGAGCGCGAAGGAGACGTTCCAGGTGAACACGGGGATGAGCGAGCGCTCGGCGCGGCTGATGATGGTGGCGAAGTTACGCCAGCCGATGAACCCGTAGTCGTTGTAGCGCGCGATCGCCGTCGGCTCGAACTCCGGCGGCACGCTCTGGTCGAGCGTGAGCACCGCCCCGTCCTCGGCCACGATCGTGCGCACGAGGCGATCGCCGATCTGCACCCGCACCGCCTCGAGGTCGGGCGGGAAGGGGACCGCGCGGTCGAGGACGAGATCGGCGCCGTCGACCTCCGTCACCGGCGACGTGAAGAAGAACCCGAGATCGGGGAGCCACAGCTCGACCTCGACCACCGTGCGGCCGCGAGGGAGCTCCTGCTCGAGCGTGAGGACGCCGTCGGCGTACGCCGACGCCGGCACGGTGACCTCGTCGAGCGAGAAGATGACCGCGCGCACGTCGACGCAGCCGTTGCGCAGGTCGGCGCAGTTGAAGACGACCGGATCGGCGATGACGATGTCGGCACCCTGGAGCGCGACCACCGCCGTGGTGCTGGCGATGTTGAGCTGCCCGTTGCGGATGCCCGAGTAGTCCGTGAAGGCCAGCCAGAAGGTCAGCCCGACGGGGAAGAACGTGAACGTGAGCAAGAAGATGATCGCCGGCAGCACGTAGTACCACGGCATGATCCAGACGAACCGCCGCGCGATGAAGACCAGCGCGACGACGAGCCCGAAGAGCCCGAAGATCAAGCCCGACCAGGTCGGCAGGTCGGGCACCACCACGCGAGCGGCGAGCACGCCCAGCACCCCCGTCGTGATGCCGACGGTGATGGCGAGCGCGAGCAGGGCAAGAGACTTGAACAGCCCCCCGGTCGTGGTCCTGGACTGGGGCAGGCTGTCGGAGAGCGGGCGAGATAGGTCTATGGCCGGACCCCCTCAAACGGACGTGCGGCGGCCATGAGTGGTACCTGGCCGCCGCACGATGGTCATCGACGCTGCTGCGTCAATCGCCCCGGATCTCGGAGGCGGCGCGTTGCATCGCCGCGGCGACGTCGCTGCCCTCGGACTCGAGGATCACGGACAGGGCGCTCTCGCCCGGGCCCCAGACGTTGCTCATCTGCGGCACGTTGGGCATCGGCTCGGAATCGAGCAGGGCCTCGCCGAAGCCGCTGATGAAGGGATCGCCCTCGACCTGCGCGAGCGCGGTGATCGACGCCGGGATGCGGCCGGAGAGCTGCGCCATCGACACCTGCGCGTCGGTCCGGGTGATCCACTTGGCGAAGTTCGCGGCGTCGGCACGCTGCGCGCTGAACGGGTTGAGCAGCACGCCCTGGACGCCCATGAAGCCGCTGAACGGGGTGCCGTCGGCGAGCGGCGGCATCGGGTGCACGGAGACGTCGAGGCCGGCGGCCTGGTACTGGCTGATGGCCCACGGGCCGTTGTAGATCATGGCCAGGGCGCCGTCGATGAAGATGCCGTTGGCGACGTCGTAGTTGGTGCCGGCCGGGATCAGGCCGTGCTCGTACTGCAGGTCCTTGATGGCCTGCGCGCCGCGGATCGCGCCCTCGGTGCCGATGCCGATGTCGTCGGGAATGAGGCTGCCGCTGGCGTCGCTGCCGAACACGTACCCGCCGAAGGTGTTGATCCAGCCGTAGGCGAAGTAGAAGTTGCCCGCGTCGAACATGAACCCGAAGGTCTCGTCGGTGGTGAGCGACTGGGCGAGCTCGATGAGCTCCTCGTACGTGGCCGGGATCGTGTCGACGAGGTCGTTGTTCACGATGAGCGCCGGACCCTCGACCCACATCGGCAGGCCGACGAGGTTGCCTTGGAAGGCGTAGGCGTTGCGCGCCTGCTCCGAGAGGTCGGCGAGGTACGCGCTCGTGGCGAAGGAGCGCATGTCGGCCGCGACGCCGCCAAGCGCGAACTCGGCGATCTGATCGTGCGGCACGCCGACGAAGAGATCGCCCGCTTGGCCCTGCGGAGCCGCCAGCAGCGCCTGCTGCTTGAGCTCGCCCAGGTCGAGTTTGACCACGTTCGTCGGAACACCGAACGCGTTGCTGAAGGTGGTCGCTTCTGCCTGGAGCCACTCGAGCGTCTGGTCACTGACGGTGGTCCAGATGGTGAGGCCCTGGCCGAGCGCGACGCCGGCGGTAGCGAAGATCGCCAAGCACGTGATGACGAGTTTTCTCAAGACGGATCGTCCCCTTTCATTGCTGCATCTCCGAAGCCAGTACCTCCCCGCCCGGATGGCCCGCGATCGGTGGAGTCTCGTGCTTCGATGCTGATGCGTAGCGTACCCGCTTCGGCAGCGCGTGTATAGAATCCTCCGTCCCTGTTCGTCCCTCGCTCCCGGCGCTAGAGGGGCGCGCGCGCCCGGCGGTAGCGACGCGATCCGTCCACGGTCGCCACCCCCACCGCGACGAGCCGTTCGAGCGCGGCCAGCGTCTGCGCGGGACTCCGGCCGCTCGCCTCGACGACGTCGTCCGCCGAGCGCGGTGTCTCGTCCAGGAGGTCCCACGCCCACGTCGCCGGGAGCGCGAGCGCGGGCAGCGCTGCGGGTCCCGCCGCCGGGGTCGGCGTGAGACCGAGCTGAAGGACGGCATCGTCGACGCTCCAGACCGGCGTCGCCCCGTCGCGCAGGAGAGCGAGGTTGCCCGCCAGCGCCACGTCCCATGGCCGCGCGGGGCAGACCAGCACGTCGCGGCCGTAGGCGAGCGCGTGACCCGCCGTCAGGTTGGCGCCCGACGCCGCTCCCGCCTCGACCACCAGCACCGCGCTGGCGAGCGCGGCGATCAGGCGGTTCCGGCGTGGGAAGGCGTGCGTGTCGACCCGGTGGCCGATGGGCATCTCGCTCACCAGCGCGCCGCCATGATCGAGGATGGCGCGCGCGATCGCCACGTTGGCCGCGGGCGAGGGCCTGTCGACACCGCTGGCGAGCACGGCGATCGTGCTGGCGCCTCCCGCGGCGGCGCTCACCGCACCACGATGCGCCGCCGCGTCGATGCCGAGCGCGAGGCCGGAGACGACGACGGTGCCGCGCTCGGCGATCGCGCGGGAGACGTCGAAGGCGAAGGCGGTCCCCTGGGAGGAGGCCCGGCGGCTCCCGACCACCGCGACGGCGGCGGGCGGCCACGCCGCGAGCGCATCCGGCCAGCGGCCGCGCACGTAGAGCAGGGGAGGGAGATCGTCGAACGCCGACCACGTGTGCGGGAAGCCGCCGTCGGCGTCGGTCACGACGAAGGCGCCGACGCGTGCGAGCCGCGCGCGCTCGAGCTCGGCGGCGCCGGGGTCGACCCGCGCGGCCAGCGCTCGGGTCGCTTCCG
>SKWV01000227.1 GCA_007128755.1 Trueperaceae bacterium | reverse complement strand
GTCGTCGCCGGCGGGGAGCGGGCGATCGAGCTCGCGTGAGCCCGCCGCGTCGCTGATGGTCGACGTCCGAAGAGGCGCCTCACGGCGCGGGGCTCACTCCTCGTCCGTCGTGGCCGTCATCTCGACGACGTCGAGCGCGTGGCTCTGCGACGCGACGACGGGAACGTCCGTGACGAGCACCCGGTCGTAGCCGGGGAGCGTGAACGCGAGGTCGTACGACCCCTCGAGCAGCGCGATGAAGGCGAAGGAGCCGTCGTCCTCGGTGTAGGTCGTGCTGATCACGTCCGTCTCGCCGGCGGCGAGTACGTCGACCTGCACGCCCGCGAGCGCGCTGGCGGCGGCGTCGGTCTCGGCAGCGACCACGGTGCCGTCGATGCCGCCAGCCGCGCTGAAGGCGCGCAGCGCCGTGGGCACCAGCAGGTAGGTGCCGCTTCCGGGCGGCGTCTCGACGATCGCGCGGTGGACGTCGAAGTCGATGAGGACCTCGCGGCTCACGCCGCCGGCGACGACGAGGGGCGGCTCGATGCCGATCTTGAGGCCGGTCTGGGCGCCGCTGGGCACGAAGACGTCGTGCTCCTCCTCGCCGAAGGCGAGCGTCGCCTCGGCGACGATCAGGCGCACCTGGTGGTAGGTGCCGTCGGGGAGGTCGGCGACGCCGAGCGTCTCGACGAGCCCGTTGGTGAGGGCCAGCACGTCGATGCTCCCGGCCGAGTCGGCGACGGTGACGACGCCGTTGTCGCCCGACGCGACGAGCTCGACGCGGCCGAAGTCGACGACGAGGGCGGTGGCCTCGCTCACGGGCGCGTCGGTGAGCAGCACCGTGACCTCGTTGGGTCCGGTGGTGGCGGCGTCGGGCTGGGCGCAGCCGACGATGACGGCGGCAGCGAGCGTGAAGGCGAGGAGGAGTCGTGTGGGCATGATGGGTCCTTCCGAGAGGGCGAGGTGCGTGACGTTGCGGTCGCATGGCGCGATGTGGATGATCCTCGCGTGCCGCGCTGAAGGCTTTCTGAAGAGCGTTCGCCAGACGACGTGTTGTCGACGGCCCGGCGGTGGTCTACACTTGCGTGTGGACGTCGTGGCCCCCACTGCGACGGCCATGCGTCGCCCCTCCCCCGGGGCGGCGAGACCGCACGGCGCTCCTTGGGTCGGCCGCCACCACCCCCTGATCCCCCATCAGGAAGGCCGTTCATGCGATCCCCGTTGCGTGAACCGCGGCTGCGTTCCCCACCCACCAACGACGCGCCGCGACCAAGGAGCCTGCGGTCACCCCTCCAACCGACACCAACCATCGATGGGCACGCCGCTAGGGTCGTTTGGCCATGGTGCAGCAGCCTCCATGGCCTATGCTCAGTGTCTCGGCATGTCGCGACCTCCGGTCGCTGGGCCGCCGCTCCAGATGAAGCGGCGGCCGTCCCCGGACGCGGGATGGACGCGGGAGAGATGGCTCGATCGACTGGTTCGAACGCGGCATGGCCATCTGGCGTCCGGGTAGAGAAGGGAGACAGGATGAACGAGAATCGGTCCATCGTTCGCAGGAGGGGTGCGCTCGTCTGGGCACTCAGCCTCATCACCGCCGCCGTCTTGACGACCACCGCGCAGGCGCAACCCGTCGAGGTCGACTTCTGGCACGGCTTGACCGGTGTCAACGGCGAACTGCTCGAGGGCTACGCGGCCGAGTTCAACGAGTCGCAGGACCAGTACCAGGTGAACGCCTCCTTCCGCGGCACCTACCCCGACACGATGGTCGCCGCCATCGCCGCCTCGCGCGCCGGGAACGCCCCGCACATCGTGCAGATGTTCGAGGTCGGCACCGCCACGCTCATGGCCGCCGGCCCGGCGATCATGCCCGTGTGGCAACTGTTCGAGGACACGGGCGTGCCGTTCGACCCCGAGATCTACCTGCCGAGCGTGCGCGGCTACTACAGCCTGCCCGACGGCCGCATGATGTCGATGCCGTTCAACTCCTCGACCGCGATCATGTGGATCAACAACGAGTCGTTCGAGGCCGCCGGGCTCGATCCCGAAGCGCCCCTCGAGACGTGGGACGACGTCCGCGCCGCCGCCAACGCGGTCGTGGAGTCGGGCGCCTCGACCTGCGGGTTCACGACGGCCTGGCCGACGTGGGTCCAGTTCGAGCAGTTCAGCGCCATCCACGACGTTCCCTTCGCGACGCGCGCCAACGGTTTCGAAGGCCTCGACGCCGAGCTCATGATCGACAGCGACCTGCACGTGCGTCACGTGCAGATGCTGATGGACATGCAGGCCGAGGGCTCGTTCACCTACGGTGGGCGCGACTCCAACGCCGACGCGCTCTTCCCCTCGGGTGAGTGCGCCATCGTCCAGGGCTCCTCCGGGCTCCTCGCGCGCGTGCTGCGCGAAGCCGAGTTCGACTGGAGCGTCCAGATGCTGCCGTACTACGACGACGTCGAGGGCGCCCCCCTCAACTCGATCATCGGCGGAGCCAGCTTCTGGGTCATGACCGCCCCCGGCCGCACCATGGAGGAGTACGCCGCGGTGGCCGAGTTCTTCAACTTCATGTCGCAGCCCGAGATGGTCGTGCGCTACCACCAGGAGAGCGGCTACCTGCCGATCGTCTTCGGTGTCTTCGAGCAGCTCGAGGCCGAAGGGTTCTACGACGAGAACCCCGGCCGCGACATCCCCTACCTGCAGCTCACCCGCGCCGAGCCGACCGAGAACTCGCGCGGCCTGCGCCTGGGTAACCTGCCCGAGATCCGCAACATCATCCAGGAGGAGATCGAGGCTGCCTTCCAGGGCCAGCAGACCGCCGAGCAGGCGCTCTCGAGCGCCGTCGAGCGCGGCAACGTCGTCCTGCGCGCCTTCGAGCGGGCGAACCGCTAGCGCATCGCCTGAGTGAACCCGGTCGGGTGCTCGCCTGCGGGCGAGCACCCGACCGACCCCACCGCTACCGCTAGGAGCCGCATGCGCAGGCGCTCGATCTTCCGCAACAAGTACCTCCCCTACGTCCTGCTCGCGCCCCAACTCGCGATCACCTTCATCTTCTTCTTCTGGCCCGCGGGCCAGGCCATCTATGGCTCCATGCTCATCCAGGATCCGTTCGGGATCCGCACCGAGTTCGTATGGTTCGAGAACTTCCAGGTCATTTTCAACGATCGGCTCTACCTGGAAGCGGTCAACACCACGATCTTCTTCTCGACCGCCGTCACCTTCTTCGCGATGGCGCCGGCCCTGCTCCTCGCCGTGATGGCGGACCAGGCGATCCGCGGCGCGTCCGGCTACCGGACGCTGCTGGTGTGGCCGTACGCCGTCGCTCCCGCCGTCGCGGCCGTGCTCTTCCTGTTCATCTTCCACCCGAGCATCGGGCAGGTGGGACAGGGCCTCAGGGAGTTGGGCCTCCGCTGGGACTACCGCATCAACGGCGACCAGGCGCTCTTCCTGACGATCTTCGTGTCCGCCTGGAAGCAGGTCAGCTACAACTTCCTGTTCTTCCTGGCGGGCCTGCAGTCGATCCCCAAGACGATCGTCGAGGCGGCCGCGATCGACGGCGCCTCCGCCG
>SKWV01000031.1 GCA_007128755.1 Trueperaceae bacterium | reverse complement strand
TCGCGGGCGACGGACGCGACTCGAGCCTGCTCGGTATCGAGGCTCGGGGGCAGACGGCGGCCGAGGCCATCGCCAGGGCCGACGCGTTGGCTGAGGCCCTGGTCGATTGGGACCGCCGCCGCGCCACGGAGAGCCTCACGCGCGTGATCAACACGTTGGAGCAGCAGATCGCCGCGCTCGGCGAGCAGGTGCGCGTGCTCCAGGCATCCACCGATACCGCGGCTCAGACGCAGATGGATGGCCTCGTCCGCTTGCGAGCCGAGCAGCAGCAGCAGTTGTCGTACGCGCGAGCCCTCGTCGCGTCGGCGGAGGGCCTGTTGAGCGTGATGCAGCCGGCCGCGACGACGCCGCGGCAGATCGCACCTCGTCCCCTCCTCAGTGCCACCATCGCCGCCCTCCTCGCCATCGTGGCCACCTACGCACTGCTCCTCTTGCGCAGTGCGCTCAACACGCGGCTGGGCAACGCCGAAGACATCGCGAGCGCCACCGGTCTGTCGCTGCTCGCCGAGTTCCCGAAGCACGCGGCGGGGGGCGACGACTGGAGGCAACAGGAGGCGGCCAACTACCTGCGGACCAACATCCTCTTCGCGACCGCCGACGCACATCCGAAGATCATCCTCGTGACGAGCCCGAACGAACACGAGGGGAAGACGTCGGTCGTCTGCCACTTGGCCGAGGGCTTCGCGCGCAACGGGTATCGCACGCTGCTCGTGGACGCCGACCTTCGTGCGCCCTCGATCGGCGAGCGCTACGGCATCGACGAGCAGGACGATCGCGTGTCGACGACGGCCGACTGGATGTTCGATTCCTCGAGCCGTGGCCGGAGCGTGATGCGGGTGACGCTCGACGCCGACGCCGAGTTCTTCGTGGTGCCGCAGTTCTGGACCAACTCCGACCCGTCTCGAGCGCTCGCGCGGGGCTTCCCGAGAGCGCTGGCGCAGTGGGAGGGGTACGACGTGATCGTCGTGGACTCGGCCCCACTGCTCGCGGTCGCCGACACGCTCGCGATCGCCCCCTATTGCACGGGCACGGTGCTCGTCGTCGACGCGCAGAAAACCGATCGGACCATGCTCACGACGGCGAGGGAGATGCTCGAGCGGGTGGAGGCGACGATATTCGGTGTGGTGGCGAACAGGGTCCGGAGCGCGTCGCGGGGCGCCAGCGGGGGCGCGTACGGGAGCGCCTACGGTAGCCGGCCTCGGAAGGCGAAGACGAGTAACGTCGCTCGGGCACGCAAGCAACTCGCCGGTTCGACGCGTCGGCCCGGATAGAACGTCGTCACGGACGGTGTGCGCCGTGACCGCTGATTGACACGTGCAGCTAGACGAGCGCTACGGTGCGGTATGCGTGCGGAGACGATCCTTGTGAGCGTGCCAGTGTGAAGTCGATGGATTGGTTCGGGCGTGGCTGGCGGTCCATCGTTCCCGACCGGCTCAAGTCGGTCGTGCGGTCGCTCGTGCCCGGACGACGGGCAGCAAGAGCGTCGGGTCGGCGAGGGCGTAGCGGGACCTTCGGTCCGCTCGTCGACCGTCGCCGGGAGTGGCTGTTCGGGCACCTGCCGGCGGAGTCGGCGGCGTACCACTACGACATCTTCACCAAAACGAGCCAGAAGCGGCTCGCGCGGCGTCTCGGTCTCCGGGTCGCCGACGACTATCTGGTAGGTGTGCCCTTGGACGAGGCGCTCGCGTTCATCGAGCGCTCGCGCTTCGAACGGTGCGTGATCAAACCGAACCTGTCGTACGGTGCGAAGGGATTCCGGGCGCTCGAGCGCGTCGATGGCGCCTTCCGCGACCTGCGCACGGGCGCGATCGCGAGCGTCGGCCGACTCGAGCACCAGCTGCGGCGCGAGTTCGATATGCGAGCGAGGCCCGACGAGTGGGTCGTCGAGGAGCTGCTGGAGTCGTTCGACGGGTCGGCGGAGCTGCCGGACGACTACAAGGTCTACTGCTTCGGGGGCACCGCCGAGCTCATCGCGCACAAGCGTCCCATCCCCGGCACGCGGCGCTATCACGCGGCGACGGTCTCGCGTGACTGGGAGCCGCTCGACGTCGGCCTGGAGCCCGTCGATGACGCCGCGGTGGTAGCGCCCGTCAACGGGGGCCGGCTGGTCGAGGTGGCGGAGGAGGCGGCGTCGCAGCTGTGCTATCCCTTCATCCGCATCGATCTCTACGACACGACCAAGGGCGTCGTCTTGGGTGAGTTCACGCCCGGTCCCGGTCGCCGTCAGGAGTTCGACGCCGAGTGGGATGAGCGGCTCACGCGCCGCTGGCACGAGGCCGCCGCGGCGATCGACCGTGGCATCCGATCCGGAGAAATCTCACCCCTCTTGCCCGAGTGAGGTGCGTAGCCTGCACCTAGATGACTGGAACGGTTGATAGTTGGTCGATCGCTTACGGCGTCGTGGCGAGCAGGTAGGCCGCCGTGTCGAGATCGGCCCGCACCACGATCCGTTCGCTGGCGCCCGAGAGCCTCAAGGCGCTGTGGCGGCGCTTGCGTCGTGCGGAGGCAGCCGGCGACAGGCCCTCCCGGCCCTGGGCGACACCCGGTTCGTTCGGTGCGATGGTCGCCGACAGGAAGCAGTGGCTCTTCGAGACGCTGCCGCCGGATGCGGCTAGCTACCACTACGACATCTTCGCGAAGGTGAGCCAGAAGCGCCTCGCGCGGCGGCTCGGCCTCTCTGTGGCCCGTGACTACGTGGAACGCGCGCCGCTCGCCGAGGCGCTCGCCACCGTCGAACGCCTCGGCCTCGAGCGGTTCGCCCTCAAGCCCGACTCGTCGCACAACGCCGTCGGGTTCCGTCGCATCGTGCGCGTCGGTGACGGGTACCACGATCTCGGCAGCGGGAAGCGGGGTTCGCTGCGGTGGCTCGAGCGGAGCCTCCGGCGCGAGGTCGCCGCTCGCGGTCGGGCCGATGCGTGGGTCGTCGAGGAGCTCCTGATGCCGCCGGACGGCCCCGATGCGCCGGTCGAGGACTACAAGTTCTACTGCTTCGGCGGCGTCACCGAGATCATCCTCCACAAGTGGCCCGCGCCGAACGGCGTCGGCACTCAGCGCAACTGGTACGCGCGCGACTGGAGCCCGATCGTCGTGAGTGTGCGCGGCCCGGGCGAGGGCGTGCCCCGCGCGCCGCTCGCCGGCGCGCAGTTGGTCGACGTCGCCGAACGGGCGGCTTCGAGGCTCTGCTACCCGTTCATCAGGATGGATCTCTACGACACCAGCCGCGGCGTCGTCTTCGGGGAGTTCACGCCGGGACCGGGGCTCATCAACGCCTTCACGGACGCGTGGAGCGAGCGGCTCCGGCTGCGCTGGCTCGAGGCCGAGGCGGCGCTGCGGGAGCGCATCCGCTCGGGCGAGCTGGTACCGCTCGCCGCCGCCACGACCGAAGCCCAGACCGACGGCCACGACCCGTAGCCGCGATGGGTCAGAACGCGCCGACCGCGAGGACCCAGTCGGACTCGTACGGCGCCACCCACGCCTCGTCGGAGGCACTGAGCGGACCGATCTCGACCTCGGCGTAGGGCGCGCGCGTGTCGACC
>SKWV01000081.1 GCA_007128755.1 Trueperaceae bacterium | reverse complement strand
CGCGTCGAGGCGGCGCTCGCCCGCCAGGCGGCGCGCCTCGAGCAGACGAACGAGGAGCTGTCGCAGTACGCCTACCTCGCCTCGCACGACCTGCAGGAGCCGCTCCGCATGGTCACGAACTACCTCCAGCTCATCGAGCGCCGTTACGCCCACGTCCTCGACGACGACGGGCGCGAGTTCATGCACTTCGCGGTCGACGGCGCCGTTCGGATGAAGCGTCTCACGAACGACCTGCTGACGTACTCGCAAGTGAGCCCGCAGCGCCTCGGGAGCGAGGAGGCCGACGGCGGGGCGGCGTTCGCGACGGCCTGCAAGAACCTCGAGGTCGCAATTCACGAGGCGCATGCCGAGGTGACGGCCGACGAGCTGCCGAGCGTGCCCATGGAGGCGGGTCGGTTGGTGCAGCTGTTCCAGAACCTCATCGCCAACGCGCTCAAGTTCCGGCTCGAGGGCGTGCCGGCGCGCGTGCACGCCAGCGCAGCCCGGGAGGGCGACTTCTGGCGGTTCACCGTGCGTGACCACGGCATCGGCATCGAGAGAGCGCATCACGATAGGATCTTCGGCGTGTTCCAGCGCCTCCATCGGCAAGACGTCTACCCGGGCAGCGGCATCGGTCTGGCGATCTGTCGCAAGATCGTGGAGCAGCACGGCGGGGCCATCTGGGTCACGTCGCCGCCCGACGGCGGCACCGCGTTCCACTTCACCGTCCCCGTCGATCCGGAGCGTGCGCACCCGCAGCAGCCGCCGGAGCCGGAAGACGCCGATCTCGACAGCCGCGTGAACACGCTCATCGAACGGGCCCGGGAACTCATATGACCCTGCTGAGCGTGCCGGGCACGCTGTGGCTGAGCCTGGTGCTGGATTGGTCGGCCGCCGCGATCTTCTGCGTCCTCGCCGCCGAGTTCCTGCAGCGACGGGTGCGCGACCACGCGGTACGGTTCGCGAACGTGCTGTTCGCCCTGTGGTGGCTCGGCCTGGGCGTGTCGAACTTCGTCAGCGGTCTGCGGGTCATCCTGGTGTCGATCGACATGCCGCTCACGGTGCTCATCGGGCTCTCGTTCGTCAGCTCCGCCGCCGTGGCGGTCGGCCTGGCCGGCCTGCTCTACTACCTCATCTTCCTGTTCACCGGACGCTCCGTGTTCCTGTGGCCGCTGCTGGTCTTCTATGCCGGCTTCTGCGGCTGGATCATCCACAGTCACGCTAGGTGGCAACCCATCGGCGTCGACGTCGGCGCCTGGAGCACCTCGTTCATCCATGCCCAGCCCTACAGCGACGCGTACCGACTGTCGGTGCTCGCCGCGCTCGTGGCGCCGCAACTCATCGCCGTCCTGTTGCTCATCGCCCTCGCCGCCCGTCTCCCGCGCAGCGCGGCACGGGTCCGGATGTTCGTCGTAGCCCTCAGCGTCACCACGTACATCGGGAACTCCTTCGCGGCCTCGCTGTATCCCGACGACACGGGGTGGCTCCTCGTCGGCGAGATCGTTCCCGTGGTCGTCGGTCTCGCCGTCCTCTTCGCCTATCGACCGCCCAGCTGGCTGCCGTGGCGCCTACCGCCCGAGATGCCCGCCACGCTCCAGAGAGGGGCAACCCGTCCATGACGATCGGCAACCACGTGATCGACATCCTCCTCGTGGAAGACAGCCCAGGTGACGTGCGCCTGACCCGCGAGGCCCTGAAGGAGGGGCGCGTCGCGAACCGCCTCCATGTGGTCGGCGACGGCGAGGAGGCCCTAGCCTTCCTGCGCCGCGAGGGGACGTTCGGCGACGTACCGTCCCCCGGCCTGATCCTGCTCGACCTCAACCTGCCACGGCTCGACGGGCGCGAGGTGCTCCGGATCATGAAGTCCGATCCCGAGCTCAGGCGGATCCCCGTGGTGGTGCTCACCACCTCGACCTCCGACAGCGACGTGCACCAGGTGTACGACCTCGCCGGCAACTGCTACATCGCGAAGCCCGTCGACTTCGACCGCTTCCTCGAGGTCATCCGCAGCATCGAGGACTTCTGGTTGACGGTCGTGCGTCTGCCGTCCCGTTCGGACCCGCCGCCGTCATGAGACCGCCCGAGGGTCGCCTGTTGCTCGTGGAAGACAACGCCGGTGACGAGCGGCTCTTCCGCGAGATGCTGCGCGACCTCCGCTATCCCGATGAGGCCGTCGCCGTCGCTCGGACCACGGCCGAGGCGATCCTCCTGCTCGAGCGCGCCTCCTTCGAGGTGCTCTTCCTCGACCTCACGCTGCCGGACAGCCGCGGCCTGCCGACGCTCGAGCGGGTGCTCGGCGCCGGGTTCGACGTGCCCGTGATCGTCCTCACCGGGATGCCGGATCAGGCGCTCGGCGAGCGCGCCGTGGCGGCGGGAGCGCACGACTACCTCGTGAAGAGCGAGGTGCACGCCGACGTGCTCGCTCGCGTCATCCGCTACGCCGTGTCGCGCCACCGCGCCATCGCGGCCGCGAAGCTCGAGAGTGCCCGCGCCGCCGCCGCCCTCGCGCGGCTGCAGGCGACGCAGGAGTCGCGCATCGCCCTCGAGCACGAGGTCGCCGAGCGCCGCGTGGCCCAAGGCGGGCTCGAGCGCTCCCTCGCCCGGTTGCAGGCGATGCGCAGCATCGACCGCGCGATCATCGCCAACCACAGCGTGGCGCCGATGCTGCAGGTCGTGCTGCACGAGGGGGTCACACTGCTCGACGTCGACGCCGCCAGCATCATGCTGGTCGACGAACGCGAGGGAACGCTGGTGCCGGTCGCCCATTACGGCGTGCCCGTCCTCTTCCACGCCGACGATCACGTGCCGCTCGACGATCCGGCCATCATGGCGGCGAGGCGCCACGGCTCGCACTCGCTCCGGCTCGACACGCCGACGTCGCAGCGGTTCACGCGCGCCGACCGGCTCCGCCTCGCCGGGTTCCGCTCGTACCACGTGGTGGCCCTGCACGTGCGGGACAGGCTGCGGGGCGTCCTGGAGGTGTTCAGCCACGACGGGCTTCCCAGCACGCCCGACTGGGCCGACTTCGTCGACGCACTCGCCGATCAGGCGATCGTCGCGATCGACAGTGCCGGACTCCAGGACCGTCTCGTGCGGGCGAACGTCGACCTCATCGCCGCGTACGACGCGACGCTCGATGGCTGGTCGCGAGCGCTCGACCTGCGTGACCGCGAGACCGAGGGACACAGCCGCCGCGTGACCGAGTCGAGCGTCGAGCTGGCGCGCGCCTTCGGGATCGTCGGCGACGATCTGCGGCATCTGCGGCGCGGCGCGCTGCTCCACGACATCGGCAAGATGGGCGTGCCCGACGCCATCCTCCAGAAGCCGGGCCCGCTCGACGAGGACGAGTGGACGATGATGCGGCTGCACCCGACGTTCGCGCGCGACCTGCTGGAGCCGATCGCCTTCCTCCGCAGCGCGGTCGAGATCCCCTACGCGCATCACGAGCGCTGGGACGGCCGCGGGTACCCCGAAGGGCTGATGGGCGAGCAGATCCCCCTGGGCGCGCGCATCTTCGCCATCGCGGACGTGTTCGACGCCCTCACCAGCGACCGTCCCTACCGTCG
>SKWV01000265.1 GCA_007128755.1 Trueperaceae bacterium | reverse complement strand
TCCAGCAGCGCGATGGCGCGATCGACCGCCGCGACCCCATCCTTGTGCGCCATGTGGCCGTACCTCCTCGTGACGTTGACAACCCCCGGCCCGGTGGTGTTGACTGGGATCATAACCGATTGTGCAACGTCGTTGCGCCTAGCGCAACGCACCCTGCGGGAAGGTGCTCCCATGTCGACCGACCGGAACCGGTCCAGGCGAACAGCGTGACCGCCATCGTCGAAGCCCAGGCGGTGCTCACCTCTGCGGTACTCGCGCAGGACGACGACCTCCGCGCCTTCGCGCTCGACCTCCACGCGCACCCCGAACTGGCCTTCGACGAGCATCGCTCCGTCGCCGCGCTCACCCGGGCGCTGCGCGCGGCCGGGTTCGCCGTCGAGACGCCCGTCGCCGGGCTCGACACGGCCTTCGTCGCCCGCCACCGCTTCGGCCCGGGCGGCCCCCGCATCGCCCTGCTCGCGGAGTACGACGCGCTGCCCGGGATCGGCCACGCCTGCGGTCACAACCTCATCAGCGCCGCGGCGCTCGGCGCCGCGCGCGCCCTGAAGAGCGTCCTCGAGACCGACACCGGCGAGCTCCTCGTGATCGGCACCCCGGCCGAGGAGGGCGGCGGCGGCAAGATCATCATGCTCGAGCAGGGGGTCTTCGACGACGTCGACGCCGCGCTGATGTTCCACCCCGGCGCCCGCACCATGACCGTCCGAGGCTCGCTCGCCGCCACCAGGATCACCATGCGGTTCCACGGCAAGGCGGCGCACGCCGCCGCGGCCCCCCACCTCGGGATCAACGCGCTCGACGCCTGCATCGGCACCTTCAACGCCATCAACGCGCTCCGCCAGCACGTGCGCGACGAGACCCGCATCCACGGGATCATCAGCCACGGCGGCGACGCCGCCAACATCACCCCCGCCTACGCCGAGGCCAAGTTCAGCGTCCGGCACCGGCGCTTCGCGTACGTGCAGGAGCTCAAGGAGCGGGTCATGACCTGCGCGCGCGGCGCCGCCTCGGCCGTCGGCGCGACGGTCGAGTTCGAGGAGGGGCTCGCCTACGCGGAGCGCCGCGTCAACCATGTGCTCGCCGAGCGCTTCGGCGCCCACCTCGAGGCGCAGGGCGAACGGGTCCTGCCGCCCCCCGAGGTGGGCGGTGTGGGCTCGTCGGACTTCGGCAACCTGAGCCAGCACCTGCCGGCGCTCCACCCCTACGTCGCCATGGTCCCCGAGGGGACCTCCGCCCACACGCCCGAGTTCGCCGCCGCCGCCGCGAGCGAGAGCGGCATGCGCGCCATGCGCCTCGCCGCCACCGCGCTCGCCCAGACCGTCGCCGAGCTCCTCACCTCGCCCTCGTTGCTGGAAGCCGTCAGGGACGACTTCCGGTCCGCCCACTCTTCAGGAGGTACCGCATGAACCGCATCAAGGTCCGCCTCGCGGCGTTGCTCGCCGCCCTCGTGCTCGGCGTCAGCGCCGCGCAGTCCGAGATCGTGATCGCCCAGGGGATCGACGTCCCCGGCTTCGATCCCCACGGCCATCACACCACCGCCGTCGAGGCCGTGCTCGTCAACATCTTCGACTACCTGATCTTCCGCGACGCCGACGGCAACCTCGAGCCCGCGCTCGCCACCGCGTGGGAGCCCATCGCCGAGGACGCCTGGCGCTTCACCCTGCGCGAAGGCGTCACCTGGCACGACGGCGAGCCGTTCACGGCCGACGACGTCAAGTTCACGCTCGAGCGCGTGGCCACCGACTCCGGCCTGCAGCCCTACGACTCCTACCGGCAGATCCGCGAGGTCGAGGTGCTCGGGCCGCACGAGCTCGTCATCCACACCCACGGCGCCGACCCGCTGCTCGTCAACCGCATCAGCCGCCTCTCGTCGGGCATCGCTCCCCAGCACTACGTCGAGGACGTCGGCTGGGAGGCCTTCGCGACCGCGCCGATCGGCACGGGCCCCTACCGCTTCGTGGAGTGGCGCCGCGACGACCGCATCGTGCTCGAGGCCTTCGACGACCACTGGCGCGGCCGCCCCGCCTTCGATCGCGTCGTCCACCGCACCATCCCCGAGGACTCGACCCGCATCGCCGAGCTGATCTCCGGCGGCGTGCACATCGGCACCAACGTCCCGCCGCAGGACCGCGACCGTGTCGTCGCCTCCGGCGCCGCCGAGGTCGTCCTGCAGCCGACCACCCGCATCATGATGCTCATCTTCAACACCCACGAAGAGGCCCTCACCGGCGATCCCCGCATCCGCGAGGCGATCGAGCTCGCCATCGACAACCGCCTCCTCGTCGACGCCGTCATGGACGGCCTCGGCGTGCCGACGCGCGCCCGCGTCTCCCCCGGCATCGGCGGCTCGCCGCTCGAGCTCTGGGACGACTACACCTACGACCCCGAGCGCGCGATCGAGCTCATCCGCGAGGCCGGCTACGAGCCAGGCGACATCACCATCAAGGTCGAGGGCCCCGCCGGTCGCTACCCGCTCGACAGCGAGCTCGCCGAGGTGATCGCGCTCATGCTCAACGAGATCGGCGTGAACACCGAGATCGAGGTGCTCGAGTGGAGCGCCTACCAGAGCCGCATCTGGAACGCCGACAACATCACGCACTTCGTGCTGATGGGCTTGGCCAACTCGATGTTCGACAACTGGTTCAGCATGCGCGCCATCCAGTGCGAGGGCGCCTACCGCAACCGCGTGCACTGGTGCAACGAGCGCTTCGACGAGCTCATGGCCGCGGCCGAGACCGAGGTCGACCTCGAGCGGCGCACCGAGATGCTCACCGAGGCCACCTACATCGTGCTCGAGGAGCGCCCCTGGTCGACGCTGTTCCAGAGCCAGGTGCTCGTCGGCATCGCCGACGGCGTGCAGTGGCAGCCCCGCCAGGACGAGCTGCTCTGGATGTTCGCCGCCGAGCCCACGGACTGAGCTCCTGGTCCACCGAACCGACGCGCGGCCTGCGAGGGGATCACCCGCAGGCCGCGCCACGTATGATCGACGGCACCAGGATCGACACGTGACCCTCCACGCCGCACGGCGCATCGTGCCCACCTATCTGACATGACCTCCTATATCCTTCGACGACTGCTCCAGATGATCCCCGTCATCTTCGGGATCACGCTGATCGTGTTCGTGCTGGTCCGCGTCTCCGGCGATCCCGTCGTCCTGCTCCTGCCCGAGGAGGCGACGCGAGAGCAGATCGACCAGCTGCGCGAGGCGCTCGGGCTCGACCGCTCCATCCCGGAGCAGTACCTCATCTACATGCGCGACCTGATCCGCGGCGACTTCGGCACCTCGCTGCGCTACTCCAACCAGGCGGCGCTCCCCATCGTCCTCGAGCGGCTCCCCGCGACGCTCCAACTCACGCTCGCCGCGCTCCTCGTCGCGGTGGTCGTGTCGTTCCCGGCCGGCATCATCGCCGCCACGAACCGCAACCGCTGGCCCGACGCCGGCGCCACCGGCTTCGCGGTGCTCGGCGAGGCCATGCCGAACTTCTGGCTCGGCATCATGCTGATCCTCGTGTTCGGGGTGCAGCTCGGCTGGCTGCCGGTCTCCGGACG
>SKWV01000420.1 GCA_007128755.1 Trueperaceae bacterium | reverse complement strand
GCGCTCCAGCCCCCAGACGACGCAGGCGAGCGGCTCGACCAGCGCGCCCTCCGCGAACGACAGGTCGCCGATCGGGACCACCACGCTCTCGGGCACCGCCACCCAGCGCGCGAAGGCGCCGTCGCGGGTGACGCCCACGACGGCGAGATCGTGACACTGGTTGACGGCGCCGCGCTGACACTCGGGGCACAGGCCACACGGCAGGTTCGGATCGGCGGTGACGCGTTCGCCGACGCTCCGCCTGCGCACGCCCTCACCGACGGCCACGATCGTGCCGGCGAACTCGTGGCCGGGCGTCATCGGGAAGCGCGCCAGCTCGTACTCGCCGGCCAGGATGTGCAGGTCGGTCCCGCAGATGCCGGCGCGCGCGACCTCGATCAGCACCTCGCCACGCCCCGGCGACGGGACGTCGACGGTGGCGACCTCCACGCGGTCGGGGCCGATGATGCGGCCGGCGCGCATGCTCCTGGGGCGGGGCGGGTCCTGGTGGCTCACGTGAGGGTCATCGTACCGCCGGCCCCCTCACGAGCGTCCTGACGCGCCCACACTCACGCCCCGACGGCTTCGCCCCCGCTCGCCACGGGGGTGAGCGCCTCGTCGTCGCGCTCGCCGGTGCGGATCCGCACGACCTGCTCCAGCGGCTGCACGAAGATCTTGCCGTCCCCGATGTTGCCGGTGCGGGCCGCCTTGACGATCGCGTCGATGGTGACGGAGACGAACGCCTCGGAGACGGCGATGCGGAGCTCGATCTTGTCGTGGAACTCGACCAAGTACTGCGAGCCGCGGTACTGCTCGACGATGCCGGCCTGGCCACCGTGACCGCTGACGCGGGCGATGGTGATGCCGCGGACGCCGGCCTTGAAGAGGCTCTCCTTGACGGCGGCGAGGCGCTCGGGGCGGATGACGGCGGTGATCAGTTTCATGGGGCTCCTGCCTCAGTCGCCCGCGCCCACGAGGACGGGGTCGTTGAGCGTGTCGGCGTTGAGGTACGCCGCGGCGCCGTGTTCGGCGAGGTCGAGCCCAGAGACCTCCTCGTGCGCGTCGACGCGCAGGCCGATGGTGGCCTTGAGGGCGACGAACAGGACGTAGGAGGCGGAGAACGCGGCGAGCGCGTACACCAGCGTGCCCAGCACCTGGACGCCCAAGTCGGCGCCGCCGAAGATGCCGACCGCGACGGTGCCCCAGATGCCGGCCGTGCCGTGGGCCGAGATGGCACCGACGGGGTCGTCGATTCGGAGCCGGTCGAGCAGCAAGATGGAGCCGACCACGAGGACGCCGCCGATCGCGCCGACGAGGATCGCCCAGCCACCGTTGATGACGTCGGGACCCGCCGTGATGGCGACGAGACCGGCGATGACGCCGTTCAGCGTCATCGAGAAGTCGGGCTTGCGGTAGACGCTCCAGCTCAGGAAGAGGGCGGCCCCGGCTCCGGCGGCGGCCGCGAGGTTGGTGTTGAGGAACACCATGGCGATGGCCTGCGCGTCGCCGACCGAACTGAACGCCAGCTGCGAGCCGCCGTTGAACCCGAACCAGCCGATCCACAGCAGGAAGACCCCGAGCCCCGCCAGGGGCATGTTGTGCCCCGGCATCGCGTTGATGCGCCCGCCGACGTAGCGACCGAGCCGTGGACCGACGGCGAGCACGCCGCCCAAGGCCGCGAAGCCGCCGACGGCGTGGACGACCGACGAGCCGGCGAAGTCGTAGAAGCCGAGGTCGGCGAGCCAGCCGCCGCCCCAGTGCCAGGAGCCGAGGAGCGGGTAGATGATCGCCGTCATCACCAGCGCGAACACGAGGTAGGCGCCGAACTTCATGCGCCCGCCGATGGCGCCGGAGACGATCGTGGCGGCGGTGGCGGCGAACACCATCTGGAAGAAGAAGTCGGCGGCGCCGGGGAAGAGGTCGGCCTCGTAGCCTCCTAGGAAGAGGCCGCTGCCGTACATGATCGAGAACCCGATCGCCCAGAAGGCGATGCCGGCGATCGCGAAGGTGGCGTAGTTCTTCATGAAGATGTTGATGACGTTCTTCGAGCCGTGCAGGCCGGCCTCGAGGAGTGCGAAGCCGGGCTTCATGTGGATGACCAGGACGGCGCACATCAGCAGCGCGAAGGTATCGAGCGCGTACGCCAGCTCGGCGACACTCTCTCCTTGTGCTGCTGCGAAGCCGCCCGTGAGCGCGAGCAGCGTGGTCCGAAGGACCCTGGTAGAGCGCATGTCGACCTCCTCGAGATGCCGCACGGGCGGAGCGGCATGGCGCACAGCCTATGCATCTGGATGCAGGATGTCAACACGAAATCGTATGAACATGCACTTGGCGCTGCACGTTCTGCACGAAAATGGCTCAATGAAGATCGAGTGTCACGCAAGAAACGACGAGAAGGCAATCTCGAATGCGACATTGCGACTCTCGGGCCGGCGCGGGTCGGCGGCCCCGCCGATCGAGACGGTCCACGCCCACGAGGAGCGCGCCGACCAGGAGGTCGGCGCGTCGCTCGCAGAGGCAGGTGGAGGCGCCGGCCGGCGCCCCCGTCACTGATGAAGGTCGACGCGGCTCTTGTCACCCACCAGGAGCCGGTGCGTGCTGGGGCGGCCGGACGCGCCCGCGACGATGACGTCCTCGCCGATGAGGCTGCCCTGGATCCGCGCGGTGACGTCGCGGATGGACGTGTTCGCGCCCACCACGGCGTACTCGATCTCGGCGTTGACCAGGTGCGCGCCGGCGCCGATGCTCGTGAAGGGCCCCACGTACGCGTCCTGCACGAGCGCGCCGTGCCCGATGATCGCCGGACCGAACACCGTCGAACGGCGCACGACGGCGCCCGGCCCGACGACCACATCGCCGATGAGCTGGCTCTCCTCCACCACGCCCTCGATCCGGCGCCGCGCACCGAGCAGCTCGAGGCGGTTGGCGTCGAGGATGTCCTCCGCCGTGCCCGTGTCCTTCCACCACCCCGCGACCTCCACCGGCACCACGAGGTCGCCCCGAGCGATCATGCGGGCGATCGCGTCGGTGATCTGGTACTCGCCCTTGGCGCCGGGCTCGAGGCCCTCGATGGCGTCGTGGACGCTGCGGTCGAAGACGTACACGCCCGCCACGGCGAGGTCCGACGGCGGGTCCTGAGGCTTCTCGACGAGCCGCGTGATGCGGCCGTCCTCGATCACCGCGACGCCGAAGGCGCGGGGGTCGTCGACGCGGACGAGCGCCATCACGGCGTTCACGCCCTCGTCGGGCCGGAACGCGTCGACGAACGGGCCGATGCCCTGCTCGAACAGGTTGTCGCCCAAGTACATGACGAAGGAGTCCTCGCCGAGGAAGTCCCGCGAGACTTCGACGGCGTGCGCCAGGCCCCGAGGCGGGTTCTGCAGCACGAAGGTGTAGCGCGCGTCGCGGTACCCCTCGACCGTCTCCTTCAGGTGCTCGATGGTGTCGTGCGAGACGACGATGCCGATGTCGCTGATCCCGGCGTCGATCAGGTCGTCGAGCGCGTAGTGGATGAGCGGGCGGTTGGCGACGCTGATGGTCGGCTTCGGCCGCAGGCTGGTGATGGGTTGGAGCCGCGTGCCGAG
>SKWV01000296.1 GCA_007128755.1 Trueperaceae bacterium | reverse complement strand
GTCCCTCATGCCGACACGATACGTTCCGAGGCGATGCGTTCGACGTGCGCGTGTCGCTCGCCAGGTGGGCGCGCCGTGTAAGGTTGGTACGCATGGATGCGTCGTTCTGGCAGGGCAAGCGTGTGCTGGTCACGGGTCACACTGGCTTCAAGGGGAGCTGGATCTCGCTGTGGCTCCTGCACCTCGGCGCGAAGGTGTACGGCTACGCCCTGCCGAGCGACGTGGGCGGCCTCTTCGAGGCGCTGCGGCTCGGGGAGCGTCTGGATGGTCACGAGATCGGCGACGTTCGCGACGCAGCGCGCGTGAGAACCGCCTTCGAGCGCGACGCGCCCGAGCTGGTCGTCCACATGGCGGCGCAGTCGCTCGTCAGGCCGTCGTACGCCGATCCCGTGACCACCATGGCCACGAACGTGATGGGCACCGTTCACGTGCTCGAGGCGGCTCGCCACACGCCCAGCGTGCGCGGCGTCCTGATCGTCACCAGCGACAAGTGCTACGAGAACCGCGAGTGGGTCTGGGGCTATCGCGAGCACGAGGCGCTCGGCGGTCACGATCCCTACTCGAGCAGCAAGGCCTGCGCCGAGCTCGTGACGGCGTCGTTCAGGTCGTCGTACTTCCCCCCCGACGAGCTCGCGCGTCACGGGGTGGCCGTCGCATCGGCCCGCGTCGGCAACGTGATCGGCGGCGGCGACCGCAGCCCCGAGCGACTGATCCCGGACATCATCGAGGCGCTGCGTCAGGAGCAGACGGTCATGCTCCGCAGCCCCACGGCGACCCGGCCCTGGCAGCACGTGCTCGAGCCGCTGGGCGGGTACCTCATGCTGCTCGAGCGACTCCATCGACACGATGCATCGGCGTGCGACGCCTGGAACCTCGGGCCTCGCACCGACGACGTCATGACCGTCTCGTGGATCGCCGAGCGCATGGCGGAGCTGTGGGGCAGCCGCCGCCCGGCCTGGCGCCTCGATCCCGATCCCGAGATACCGCACGAAGCGCACGCCCTCATGCTCGACTGGTCGAAGGCGCGCGCGGAGCTGGGATGGACGCCGCGATGGGACATCGATGAGGCGCTGCGGAGGACGGTCGCGTGGTGGCAGACGTGCGGCGACGACCTCGAGCGCGCGGAGGAAGCGTGCATGTCCGACATCGCCGCGTACGCGGCCGCGGAGACTCCTATACTCGACGCGGAATGAGGCTCCGCCCGGACTCCGCCGCGCGTCTCGCGGTCGCCCTGGCGATCGCGCTGGCGAGTGCGCCGCTGCCGCTTAGCGCTCGCGGCGCGGACGCCCGCGGGGCTGCGGGGTCGACGCCGAGCGTGCGGGTCGGCGGGGCGCTTCATCATCACCCCATCACGCCTGCGGACGACCGCGGTGATGGTCACGGACCTCTGGAGGATCACGGGCCGCTGTGTTCGTGGTGCCTGCTCCTGCGCTCGACGGCCCCCGAGGCGACGACCCGGTTGGAGCCGACGCCGCGCGTCGCCACCCTCGTCGCCCGGCCGGTCGCCGAGGCGCCGACCCCGAGGTCGGAACCCGGCGTCCGGAGCCGCGCTCCCCCAGCACGCGGCTGAGCGCCGATCTCCCCTACTCCACACTCGATCGGCGCGCTTCGCCTCGCACGCGACCGGTCGCGCCGGCTCCGGCCCCCCGCACACGCGGCGGCCGCGGCGTCGCGCGACCCACGCTCCCCCGTTCCGAAGGAGCCACCATGTTCCACCCCATCTCCCGCACCACCGCGGCGCTGCGACACCTGCTCGCGGCCGTCGTGACGCTCGCGCTCGTCGCCCCGCACGCGCTCGCCCACCAGAGCATCACGGTCGGCGACGGTCCCGACCGCTTCGACGTCGTGATCGGCTTCACGCGCGAGCCGATCTTCACCGACGAGCGCAACGCGCTCGACCTCATCATCCGGCGCACCGAGGACCGAGAGCCGATCGCGGGCCTCGCCCGCAGCCTCACCGTCGAGATGATCGCGCCCGACGGCACCTCGACCCACGTCTTCACCCTCCGCGACCAGTACGGCCGGCCGGGCTCCTACACGGACGACGTGGTGCTGAGCGCGACGGGCGTCTACACGATCCGCGTGCGTGGGTTCGTGGGCGAGGTCGAGGTCGACGAGACGTTCCAGACCCACGAGGTGCGCGACCTGGCCTCGCTGCGCTTCCCATGAGGGCCCGCCGCTCCCCCCTGCCGGTGCTCGCCGCCTGCGCGGCGCTGGTGGTCGCTGCGTCGCTGTTCGCCTCCGCCGCCGCCCACGCCTACCTCGAAGGCGCGGAGCCGGCTCCCGGGAGCGTGCACGTCGGCGCCGTCGAGGTGCTGACGCTGCGCTACACCTCGCCGGTGGAGCCGCGCTTCAGCTCCTTCGAGCTGTACCGCCTCGACCTCCCCGAGGGAGCCGTGCCGGCGGACCCCGCCGCTCCCTCGCCGCGCGACCTGCAGCGCATCGAGGCGTTGGCCGCACGCCTCGCCGGCGAGGTGCGCGACGGGACCCACGACGTCGACACGCGCATCGCGTCGCACCTCCGGGAGAGCGCCGGGAGCCGGACGATCACCCTCGATCTCGACGCGCCGCTCGCCCCCGGCGTCTACGTGCTGCTGTGGGAGGTGCTCGCCAGCGACGGCCACACCACCCGCGATCACCACGTGTTCCTGGTGGTCGACGCGTGATGGCGGCGCCGGACTGACGCGCTGGCGTCGGCCGATCGCATGGACGTGATCGTCACCACGCTCGTGCTCGTCGGCGTCGTCCTGGCGATCGGCGCGGGCGCGTTCTCGCGCTTCCTCGCCCCCGCCGAACCATCCGCCGCCGTGCGCCGCACGCTGCGCGTCGGCCTCGCGCTCGGCGCGGCGCTGGTGGTCGCCGGTTCGCTCGGCGACGTCGTCGTGACGCTCGAGCGCATGCTCCGCGGGCCCCCGGGCGTCGGCTTCGTGCTCGAGTACCTGGGCGCGACGCGGCACGGCCGCTCCACGATCGGCGCGATCCTCCTGACGATGGCGTTGCTGGCGTGGGGCACGCGGCGACGCCGGTCGGCCCGCGCGGATCGGCTCGTGCACGCCGGGCTCGCGCTCGGGCTGCTCGCCACCCTCGCGTGGACGAGCCACAGCGGCACGATGGGACTGCTCCCGTTCCTCGGCGACCTCGGTCACCTGGTCGGTGCCACCGCCTGGGCCGGCGCCCTCGCCTACCTGGCGTGGGCGCCGGTGTGGCGCGACCCCGAGCTCCCGCAGGTGGTGTCGCGAGTCGCGACGGTCGGCCTCGGCAGCGTCGCGCTGCTCATCGGCACCGGCACCTACATGTCGGTCCTGCACCTGTACGGCCTCGGGGCGCTCACCGCCACGGCGTACGGCGTCTCGCTGCTGGTCAAGCTCGCGCTCGTCGCGCTCGTCCTCGCGCTGGCGGGTCTCAACCGCTGGATCTTCGTCCCGCTCTTGGTCCGGCGGCGCTCCCGGCCGCTGCGCCTCGCGGTCCGTGTGGAGTCCGTGCTGCTCGCGCTGGTGCTGGTCGCCACGGCCGTCCTCACCACGCGCGAGCCGGCGCACGCGCCCCCGCGCGCGCTCCCCCACGGCGACCATGCCCACGGGGCGGCCGGCG
>SKWV01000007.1 GCA_007128755.1 Trueperaceae bacterium | reverse complement strand
TCGTCCGGGCGTCGAGCCCATGCGCGAGCGCGTCCTCGCGGAAGCCGAGCAGGCGGCTGGTGACGCGCTCGAGTTTGGTCTTGGCGACGAAGGTCCCCACGCCCTGGCGCCGCACCAGCAGGCCGGCGGTGGCGAGCCGATCGACGGCGTGCCGCACGGTCATACGCGAGACGCCGTAACGCGTGCGCAGCGCGTCCTCCGTCGGGATGCGAGCGCCGAGGCGCCACTCGCCCGAGGCGATCGCACTGCGGAGATCCGCTTCGATGCGAGCGTAGATCGGCCCGTCCTGACGACGCATGCCTATCCGTACCTCCCCGTCTCACTTGTCTAGATGACTATGATGACACAACGCGAACGACGATGGCCGTGACACACCACCGCGGGTACACAGCTGCGGGTGGTGGAGCCGCAACAGTGTCAGGATGTGCCCAATGGTGCCACTCAGGAGGGCTCGCCCGTGCTGGTGACGCTGGGAGGGCTCGCGCTCTTCCTGCTCGGCATCCACCGCATCGCCTCGGCGCTGCAGGGGATGGCGGGCCCGGCGTCGCGTCGCTGGATGGCCCGGGCCACGCGCTCGCCCTGGCGCGCGCTCGGCGCCGGCACCGGCGTCGCGGCGCTCACGCAGAGCGGCACCGCCACCGCCGTCACGGCGCTCGGCCTGGTTGCCAGCGGCCTCGTCGCCGTCCGCGAGGGGATCGCGCTCTCGCTCGGCGCCAAGCTCGGCGCCACGCTCGCCATCCAGCTCGCCGCGTTCAAGATCTCGGAGTACGCGCTGCCGATGATCGGCGTCGGGTACGTGCTCACGTTCTGGCGGCCCGCCCGCGGCGCCGGCGGGATGCTGCTCGGCGCCGGCATGCTCTTCCTCGGGCTGCAGCTCACGGTCGACAGCGTAGGCGCGTTGCAGGGGAGCGAGCTGTTCGCCCTCCTGATCGACGCCGCGGAACGTCAACCGCTGCTCGTCGCCGCGATCGGCGCCGTCCTCGGCGCGCTCATGTCGTCGGCGAACGCGGCGGCGGCGGTCGCGCTCGGGCTCTTCGTCGCCGGCGCCGTGAGCCTGCCCACCGCCCTCGCACTCGTGGTCGGCGGCAACGTCGGCTCCACCGTGATGCCGATCCTGGCGGCGCGCGAGCTCGACGTGGCGGCCAGGCGGGTGGCGATCATGCACCTCGTGATCAAGGCCGTCGGCGCGGTCGTCGTGATCCTCGCGCTCGTCCCGGTCGCGCGCGGCGTCGCCGTCCTCGGTGGCGACGGCGCGCGCCAGATCGCCAACGCGCACACCCTCTTCAACGCCGCCGTCGCCATCGTCGGCACGATCGGCGCCGGGCTCCTGGCGGGCCTCGGGAACAGGCTCCTGCCCGCGCGCACCGAAGACATCGGCCCGAAGTACCTGCGCGCCGCGGCGCTCGACGATCCGCCGCTCGCCAGCGCGCTCGCGCTGCGCGAGACGGTGCGCATCAGCGATCACGTGGGCGTGATGATGGAACGGGCGGTCGCCTTCTTGCGCCGCGGCGTGTGGGAGGGCGAGGCGATCGCCTCACGCGAGGCGAAGGTCGACCACCTCACGCACGCCGTGGTCGACTACCTCGCCCGGCTGCGGCGCGCCGCAGCCGCCGACCCCGCCGTCACCGAACGGCTCCTCCTCACCGCCACGGAGCTCGAGCACATGGGAGACCAGGTCCGTCGGCTCCACCGGCGCGAAGAGCGCCTGCGAGGGACCGGTGTGGAGTTCAGCGAGGAGGGTCGAGCCGAGCTCGCCGACTCCGGCGACCGCGTGCTCGCCCGCATGCGCTCCGCCTTCACGGCCCTGGCGACGGGCGACGTCGCGCTCGCGCGCACGGTCATCGCCGGGCGCGGGGAGCTCGAGCGCTTCGTCGCCAGGATGCGGCTCGCGCACTTGGCGCGGCTCGAGGCGCAGCTCCCCGAGTCGCGGGCATCGTCGAGCCATCACCTGGAGGTGCTCACGCTCCTGCGGCAGTTCGACGCCTCGTCGACGCGCGTGGCCGGATGGGTGACCGAGGGGTTGGGCGTGGTGCGGGTGGTGGACGAACCGGGCGACGGGGCCGAGGTGTCTTGAGCCTCAGGCCGCTGGATCGAGCCGATCGGAGCGGGACGGGACCACGAGGTGCGTCTCGCCCAGGAGCAGGCGCGGCGTAGCGCGGCCCTCTGGGCCGGGCGCGGCGTCCAGCCTGACCGCGAGTCGCCGGCGGCGCAGCGTCTCGAACGCCGCTCGCGTGGCGACGGCGTCCCACGACGCCGCATCGACCCGCAGGAGACGGAGGCTGCGGTGGATGGCGCGGCGCGTCCGGCGCCACACGCTCGATGGCAGCGACGCAGCAGCGGTCGACGAGCCGAGCGGCGCCTGCTCCGGCCGCACGCCGCTCCTCACCAGGCGCTCCGCGCGCCACACCGTCGGCAGGACCCGCGCGACGTCGAGGGAGGCCGTCACGATGTCGGTCGTCTCCATGACGAGGTGCTGGAGGTCGCGCGGGCCGCGCTCATGCGTGACCAGGAGGTTCCACCAGCGCACCTGCCACCACGACGGCGCCGCGAGCGACAGCCTTGCTCGGAAGGGATCGCAGCGCTCCAGGTAGAGCTCGACCGTCCGCGAGACCCCGAGGGTGCGCGCTCGCTCGACGATAGCCTCGCGCGTCAGGCCGTGACGCGCGACGAGCGCCGCGATGTCGGTGTAGTCGCGCGCCTTCACCCACCACGCGTCGCTGCCCCAGCAGCGGTTGATGGCGAGCCCGACGACCACGGCGTCCGCCGGGCGGGGGAGGCGCACGTGCGTGCCTTCCCAGGCGAGCGCCTCGGCCCCCTCCCAGACGGCCTGCGTGATCCGTGTCTGCGCTTCCGCTGCGGCGAGGCGGTTGTGGTTGTTGTGGGCGACGCGGCGGTGCACGTCGATGAGCAGGTCGAGCGCCGGCAGGTGGATCTGGGCGACCTCGTGGCCTCGGTAACCGGGGCTCCGGGGGGCGAGCGGATGGTCGGCGGCCCCGACGCTCCACGTCACCTCCCAGCCCAGCGTGGCCGCCGCGGAGCAAGCCGCCTGGACGGACGTGTCCGCGATCAGCAGGTCGACGTCGGCGTACTGCCGCTTTCCCGGCGCGTCGTACACGAACTCGGCCAGGTGGAAGCCCTTGAGCACCAGGGCGTCGATGCCGGCGGCCTCCAGCGCAGCCAGGAGGCGGGCGACCTCGCGCTTGACCGAGAGGTGCCGCGTCGTGAGGTACAGGAACCACTCCTTGAGCAGAGGACGCTCTGGGTGCTCCGGAACCGTGACGTAGGCGTAGCCTGCGACCGTCGCCTCCAGGAGGGTGGAGGCCGGCGGCAGGACGCCGCTGCCGCCCACGAGGAACTGCTCGAGCACGTCAAGACGATCCGGCCGCGGATCTTCGGCCTGAACGTCGAGCGCTCGTGCATCGGACACGGCATCAGCGTGACACGAAACGCCGTCGCTGTCGATTCGAGTGTTCTCGGCGCTCGACGAGCTGTCGCATCGGGCGGCACGCCGCGCGCACGGCTCGTGACCTACTCCTCGAACGGCGTCGCGAGCTGGGCCAGGGTCGGCAGCTCGGCGTCCTTCGCGGAGAT
>SKWV01000045.1 GCA_007128755.1 Trueperaceae bacterium | reverse complement strand
GCGGGCCCGATCACCGACGTCGCCATCGAAGGCAACACGGTGATCGACGACGCCACCATCCGCGACGTGCTGGCGCTCGAGGTGTCCGACACGTTCACCTCGGTGCTGGCCGAGGAAGACTTCCGACGCATCCTCGAGCTCTACACGGAGCGCGGGTACGTGATCGCCAACCGGCCGAGCTTCAACTGGCTCGACGGCACGTACGTCCAGCGCGTCTCGGAGCAGCGCATCGCCGGCTACGAGGTGACGTACGAGGGCCGCGCCGACACCACGCAAGAGTGGGTCGTGACCCGATACCTGCCCACCCCCGGCGAGGTGCTCAACCTGCGCCGGCTCGACGACGGGCTGCGCAGCGTCGCGCGCCTCGGCGTCGTCACGCCCGTGAGTCGTGTGCTGCTGCCGACCGATGAGCCCGACGAGGTCGTGGTGAACGTCGTGGTGCGCGCCAACCAGACGGGCGTCTTCCAGCCGTCGGCGCAGTACAACACCGAGACGGGTTTCTCGGCCGCGCTCACGTTCACCGAGTCGAACCTCTGGGGTCGAGCCCACAACCTCTCGGCCGAGGTCGAGGCGCTGACGTCCGGGCTCGGCCTCATGTTCGGCGGCAGCGTCCGCTACGCGGTGCCGTGGCTCTACCTCGACGTGCTCGACTTCCAGGAGGTGCCGACGAGCGTGTCGGGGTCGCTCTTCTCCCTCGTCACCACCAACCAGCGGCTGACCCTGGCGGGAGAGCTCACCGCGCCCTACCCCGGGCTCGAGCCGGTCGAGCAGAACCGCGTCGGCGTCGGCGAGTACACGGTGCGCACCAGCGGCCTGTCGCTCTCCGCCGGTCGGCGCGTGCTGCCGAACACCGATCTCGTCGTCTCGGCGCGAGGCTCCTACAACCAGTACATGCTGCAGCCGGGCATCTCGTGCGAGATCGAGGACGGACGCGTGCAGAACCCTGCCGTCTGCACGCTGCCGGAGGAGATCGCCATCACCACGCTGCCGCAGAGCGGCCTCTCGGCCTTCACGAGCGCCGCGCTCAACTACGACGACCGCGACAGCGTCGACTTCCCGACGCGCGGCTTCGGCGCCACGGCGTCGGTGGGCTTCGGGTGGGGGAACGACATCCGCGATCCCGACACGCTCGAGGCGCGCTCGTACACGTACCAGCAGCTGCAGGTCGGCGGCAAGACCTACGCCCGGCTCTCCGACGTGATCGAGGAGGTCGCCGATCCGAACCACGTGTTCGCCGTCCGCCTCAACGCGGGACACCAGTTCGGGACCTTCTATCCCACCGCGCGACGCTTCAGCGTGGGTCGCGTCCAGGAGGAGGCGACGCAGGTCCGCGGCTTCCGCGAGACGGACTTCAACCCCTCGCGGACCTACATGACCGGCTCGGTGGAGTACCGCTACGACTTCGGCCTCACGACCTTCGCGACGGAGACGGTCGTGGGCATCGTGTTCGCGGACCTCGGGTACGCGTCGAACGTGCCCGGGTTCCCGGAGTTCGCCGCGCCGCTCTTCGGCAGCGCCGGCGTGGGCGTCCAGATCAACCTCGGGTTCGCGGGCGTGGCGTTCCCCGCGATCCGGTTCGACTACGGCTTCAGCGAGCGCAACCCGACGGGCGTGTTCAGCTTCCGCATCGGCCCGGTCTTCTGACGACGGGCGACGGACGTGGGCGCGGCGGTGAGCCGCGCCCACGTCCGACCGGGCCTCCGTCCGCCCGGTCGGTTCAGACGTTGAAGAGGAAGTGGATCACGTCGCCGTCGGCGACGACGTACGTCTTGCCCTCGGTGCGGACCCAGCCCTTGGCGCGGGCCGCCACCATCGATCCGGTCTCGACCAGCTTGGTCCAGTGGATGACCTCGGCGCGGATGAAGCCACGCTCGAAGTCGCTGTGGATCACCCCCGCGGCCTGCGGCGCGGTGGCCCCACGCGGGACCGTCCAGGCGCGCACTTCCTTCTCGCTCGCGGTGAGGTAGGTGATGAGCCCCAGCACGTGGTACCCCGCCTGGATGAGGCGCTCGAGCCCCGGCCGCTCGAGCCCGAGGTCCGCCAGGAAGAGCGCGGCCTCGTCGTCCGGGAGCTCGGCGAGCTCCCGTTCGATCTGGGCCGAGATCACCACCACGTCGGCTCCCTCCGTCGCCGCGTAGGCGCGCACCTGCTCGACGTAGGCGTTGCCGCTGGCGAGATCGCCCTCGGCGACGTTGCAGACGTAGACGATCGGCTTGGCGGTGACGAGGTGCAGGTCGTCGGGGAGGGCCAGGGCTTGCTCGCGCAACACGGCTCGGGCCTGCATGCCCTCCTCGAGCCGCGCCATGAGCGCGAGCACGGCCGCGAACGCCTCCGCGTCGTCGGCGTTGCTCTTGGCGCCCTTGCGCAGCCGGTCCGCCCGGCGCTCGAGCATCGCCAAGTCGGCCAGCGCGAGTTCCGTCTCGATCGTCTCGATGTCGGCGAGCGGGTCGACGCGCCCCGACACGTGGATGACGTTCGGATCGTCGAAGCAGCGGACCACGTGGGCGATCGCCGCGACCTCGCGGATGTGCGCCAGGAACTGGTTGCCGAGCCCCTCGCCGCGGCTGGCACCCTTGACCAGGCCGGCGATGTCGACGAACTCGACCGTCGCCGGCACGCGTGGCACCACGCGCTCGCCCTTCGTGTAGACGTCGGCCAGCGCCGCGATCCGCTCGTCCGGGACGGCGACGACGCCGACGTTCCGATCGATGGTGGCGAACGGGTAGTTGGCCGCCTCGACGCTCGCCTTCGTGATGGCATTGAACAGGGTGCTCTTGCCCACGTTGGGCAAGCCGACGATTCCGATTCCGAGCATGGGTTCTCCAGAGGTGGCGCCGGGACGGCGCGGCACAAGACGAGCAGGATACCAGATGGACACGCGTGGTAGCCTCGCGGCCATGACCGCGGAGCCGTCACCGACGCCGACACCGGCCCGCAGGGTGCGCATGGGCGTGCTCGGTGCCGGCACGGTCGGCGCCGCGTTCCTGCGCCTGCTCGAGCGCCACGGCGCCTTCGACGTCACCGCGGTGCTCGTGCGCGACGCGGCCAGGCCGCGCGACCTCGGCGCCTGGGACGTGCGCCTCACCACCGATCCCGACGAGGCCCTGCGCGGCGCCGACGTGGTCGTCGAGCTCATCGGCGGCGTGGAGCGCGCCACGGAGCTCGCGGCCCGGGCGGTGGCGGCCGGCGCGCGTCTCGTGAGCGCCAACAAGGCGGCGCTCGCCGAGGCGTGGCCGACCTGGTCGCCGTGGGTCCACGAGGGGCGGGTGGGCTTCGAGGCCGCCGTCATGGCCGGGACGCCGGTGGTCGGGCCGCTCACGGGGGCGCTGCGCGGATCGCGACCGGTCTCGCTCCACGCCCTCCTCAACGGCACCTGCGCCTACATCCTGACGCGGATCGAGGCGGGGCTGGAGATGGACGAGGCCCTCGCCGAGGCGCAGCGCCTGGGGTACGCCGAGGCCGAACCCTCGCTCGACATCGACGGGATCGACGCCGCGCACAAGCTCACCGTGCTCGCGCGGCTCGCGGTCGACCCGCACCTGGCGTGGCACGACGTCGCGGCCGCCACGCGCGGCATCCGCGGCATCGACG
>SKWV01000173.1 GCA_007128755.1 Trueperaceae bacterium | reverse complement strand
CGGCGAGGGTGATGAGCACGACGGTCTCCATCAGGATGACTCCTCTTTCGAACCGGGACGCGAGCGGGTGCCGCGCTCGCTGGGACCGCCGGGGGCGTCGGCCCCCCTCGGCGGGGCGCCGTAGGCGGGCGCGCGCTGGCCGGCCGCATCGGCGTCGCCCTCGCCGGTGGCGTCGGTCGGGATGTCGCCCAGCGCCTTGGCGCGACGCAGCGGGTTGGTGTAGCGCTCGCTCAGGAACCCCTTGGCCGCGATGAAGAGGACCACGAGGGCCAGGATCATCGACACCACGTCGCGCGTCAGGTCGGTGAAGGTGATGTTGAGGGCGGAGCCGCCGTTCTTGAGCACGCCGAAGAGGAACGCGGCCAGCACCACGCCCACGGGCGTGTTGGCGCCGAGCAACGCCACCGCGATCCCGTCGAAGCCGTCGCTGGTGGGGATGGACTGCCGCAGCGCGTAGTCCTCGAGCGCCCCGCCGAGCACGTAGTGGGTGGCGGTGAGACCGGCCAGCGCTCCGCTGATGCTCATCGCCAGCACCGTGTTGCGGCGCAGGTTGGCGCCGCCGTACTCAGCGGCCTTGGGAGCCAGGCCCGTCGCCCGCAGCTCGTAGCCCCACTTGGTGCGGAAGAGGAACACGTGGATGAACGCCGCCGCCGCGATCGCGATCAGGAACGAGCCGTTGAGGTTGGTCGTCGGCACCGTCATCCGCACGGCGCCGAGCCCCGCCAGCAGGGCGACGCCGTACCCGAGCGCGCTCACGAGCAGCGCGAGCGCCAGCCGGTGGCGGCGGCGCGAGCTCGGGCGGAGCCGGGCGAGCGCGAAGAGCGCCAGGACGAACAGCGCCGGGGCGAGCATGGCCGCGACGTTTGCGTCGACCACGTTCTCGCCCGGCGCGCGCCGCAGGTCGAGCCCGAAGAGGCCGGGCAGGCGCGGGATGCGGGCCGCCTCGCTGATCTCGTAGGACTTGGGCTCGGAGCCCGGGACCTTGAACGGGAGCCGCAGGACCTGAGGCGTGTCGCCCGGCTGTGGCTGGGACAGGACCACCGCGCCGGCCAGCACGATCACGCCGACCAGCGCGAGCGTCACGCGAGGCGCCAGGCCCATGACGCGGCGCGCCCACGGGATCACGAACGCCACGACCATGGTGGCGATCACGACGCCGATGAGCTGGATCACGCGCACGGCGCCCGCCGCGAAGGTGGGGTTCGAGGAGAGCATGAACAGCAGCAGCGACGCGGCGACGAAGTTGAGGAGGATGGTGTTGATGACCTCGTTGGCGCCGAAGCGGGCCTTGAGCCAGCCCGGCAACGCGCCCCAGAGCCCGCCGCCCAGCGCGGCCGCCGCGATCGCCAGCGGCAGGACGACCACCGCGGGTCCGGGCACGTAGAGGCCGACGAACATCGCGAAGATCGAGCCGAGGATCATCTGCCCGGGCGCGCCGATGTTGAACAGCCCCGCCTGGAACCCGAACCCCACCGCGAGCCCGGTGAAGATGAGGGGCGTGGCGAACCCGAGCGCGTCGGCGAAGCCCTTGAACGTGCCGAGCGAGTCGGCGAAGAGCGTGTAGTAGGCGAACCAGAGCGTATCGGCCCGGCCGGCGAGCGTCATGAGCAGGCCCTCGATCTCGACGCCGGCGCCGCGCGGCGTCGGCTGCACCATGAGCACCACCACCGCCGCCGCGACGAGCGCGAGCAGGATCGACACCGCCGGGATGGCGGCCCCGGCCAGGATCCGGTCGAGCGGCCGGTTGACGGCGCTCACGACGCGCAAGCCCATCAGCAGCGCGGCGAACGCGGTCGCGATCGCGAGGAACGCCGCCGGCCCGAGCGCCGCCCCGGAGTACGGCAGGCGCCGGATCACCAGCCCCGCCCCGCGCGCCGCCGCGATGTTCGCCTCCACCGAGCGCTCGTCGGCCGTCACGCGGACCTGCTCGAGGAGCTCCAGGTCGAGCGTCGGCCGCGCGGACTCGATCGCCGTCGCGATCGCCGCCGTGACGGCGACGAGCCGCTGCTCGTCGACCGCCTCCCTGAACGCGCCCAGGCCCCACGCGGTCGTGGCCAGGAGCGCGGTCCCCGCCGCGAGCCAGACGATCCGCCTCGGACGCTCGCGCAGCGCGGCGCCCCCGATGACCGCGCCGAGGGCCAGCAGCGACGCGATGAGCACCGTCCCCTGGCCCGGCACCTGCAGCGGCTCGGTGCGCCCCGTGAAGTCGATGGTGCGGTTGGGCAGCAGCAGCACGGCGCTGCGCGCGCCGGTCTCGCGGTTGAAGGCGGCCCACGGCGTCACCAGCAGCGCCAGCAACGTGAGGGCCGCGAGACAGGCGATCGCCACTCGCTCGTTCACGGTGACATCCTACCCACCACGCTCGCGGCGTCGACGGAGGGACGCCCGCGCAACCGCTCGAGCGCCCACAGCGCCTCGTCGCCCGCGGCGAAGCGCTCGCGCGGATCCTTCGCCAGCAGCCGCGCCGTGAAGGCGTCGAGGTGCGCGAGGCTGGGATCGAACGAGGAGGGCAGCGGCGGCGGCGCGTCGCGGTGAGCGGTGACGACCTCGCTCAGGCTTCCCGTGAACGGCACCTCGCCCGTCAGGGCGGCGAAGAGCATGACGCCGGCCGCGTAGAGGTCGCTCGCCGGCACGGCGGCCTCGCCACGCGCCTGCTCCGGGCTCAGGTAGGCCACCGTGCCGACGAGGCCCGGATGCGTGCCGGTCCCGTCGCTGCGCACCGCGAGGTCGAAGTCGATCACCATGGCGACGCCGGCGGCATCGACCAGCACGTTCTCCGGCTTGACGTCGCGATGGACGACGCCGCGCCCGTGGAGGTACGCGAGGCCCCGCAGCAGGCCCTCGAAGGCGTCGAGGTACGCCTCCTGGGCGCGCTGGCCGCGGCCGCGTGCGACCATGCGCCGGCCGCGCACGAGCGGCATGAGCAGTCCCGGCTGGCCGGCCACGACGACGAGCGCGTCGACCCGGTTCACGTGGGGGTGGACGAGTCCCCGCGCGATCGTGGCCTCGTGCCGAGCGCGCTCGGCGTCCTTCGGCGGCAGCAGCTTGAGCGCGCGCACCGAGGCGCCGTCGGAGACGAGGTACACACGCGCGTGGGCTCCGCGACCGATCTCGCGCAGCACCTGCTCGCCGCTTTCCAGGCGGGCTCCGATCACGTTCATCACGTCATCGTAAGCCGCCGACCCGGTGCGACGTCCGCAGGACCTAACGGGGGACGAGCAGCCGCGCGCGGCGGAGCGCCGCGAAGGCCTCGCGCTCGATCTCGAGCCCGCGCGTCTCGACGTCCACGCGCAGGAGCACGTGCACGAAGCCCGCCTGCTGGGCGGCCGCGCGGGTGCGGCGGACGAACGCCTGCGCGGCGTCCCGGTAGGCGCGCACCTCCTCGGGCCCCGCGAGCATGCGCGCCTGGCTCTCGACGTCGATCAGCTCGAGCCTGCCCGGTACCGGGTCGAGGTCGTCGTTCGCGACCACCTGCAAGAAGGCGGCGTCGAGGCCGCGCGCGCGCAGCGCCAGCAGCGCCGGGCGCAGCGGCGCCGGGTCGAACAGGTCGGAGACGATCAGCACGAGGCCCGCGCCGCGGATGCGGGGCAAGGTGAGGGCGAAGCG
>SKWV01000123.1 GCA_007128755.1 Trueperaceae bacterium | reverse complement strand
TGGCCAGCGGGTACGATGCCACGCATGGCTCGCATCACCGTTCCCGAGGCCGAGGCGCTCCTCGACGTCCGCCTCGACGTGCTCGATCACGGCTTCGTCCGCCTCGTCGACTACCTCGGCGGCGACGCGCGCATCGTGCAGTCGGCGCGCGTGTCGTACGGCGACGGCACCAAGACGGTCCGTGAGGACCGAGCGCTGATCGACTACCTCCTGCGTCACCACCACACCAGCCCCTTCGAGCAGGTCATCCTCACGTTCCACGTGAAGATGCCGATCTTCGTGGCGCGGCAGTGGATCCGGCACCGCACGGCTCGGCTGAACGAGATCTCGGGGCGCTACAGCGTGATGCGTGACGAGTTCTACCTGCCGAGGCCGCACGAGGTGCGCTTCCAGGGGGAGCACGACAAGCAGGGCTCCTCGGCGCACGAGGTGCCCGAGCACCAGCGCCAGCAGGTCATCGACGCCCTGCGGGAGGCGCAAGGGGAGGGCTTCCGGCAGTACGAGGGCCTGTTGGAGGGCGGCATCGCGCGCGAGCTGGCGCGGGTCAACCTCCCGCTCTCGCTCTACACCGAGATGTACTGGCAGATCGACCTCAACAACCTGTTCCACTTCCTCCGCCTGCGCATGGACTGGCACGCGCAGTACGAGATCCGCGTGTACGGCGACGCGATCGCCCGCTGCGTCCGTGCGGTCGCGCCGGCCGCCTATGAGGCATTCGAGGAGCACGTGCTGCACGGCCGGACGCTGTCTCGCAGCGAGCTCGACGTCGTGCGCGCCGCGCTCGATCCCGAGCGGCTCGCGCTCGCGCTCGAGGCGAGCGGCCTGCGTGCCTCGCGCCGGCGCGAGTTGCTGACGAAGCTCGGCGTGAGCGATGCGGACGCAACGGGCGCCCCACTCGTCGACAATGGCACCGTCGGCGAGAGCGTCGCCTGACCCGCCGGTGCGCTACCGCGTGGTGGTGATCGGACGCTCCTCGCGCGGGCCGTTCGCGAAGCCGATCGAGCGCTACCTCGGTCTGCTCCGGAGCGCGGCCGGCGACGCGGAGTTGCTCGAGCTCAAGGAAGCGCGGGGCGCCGTCGGGGAGGCGCGCGTGCACGCCGAGAGCGCGTCGCTCTCCGCGGCCGCTGCAGGGCGGACCATCGTGCTCGACGAGCGCGGCCGGTCCTGGACGACGGCGGATCTCGCCCGGCACGTGAGCGCGCTGGAGAGCAGAGGGGAGAGCCGCGTGTCGCTGCTGATCGGCGGGGCCGACGGCACCACGGAGCGGCTGCGGGAGGCGGCCGACGAGACGTGGGCATTGTCGTCGCTGACGCTCTCGCACGAGTTGGCGCTGGTGGTGGCGCTGGAGCAGCTCTACCGGATCGAGGCGCTCCGGTCGGGGCACCCCTACCACCGTGGATGAGGCCCGGTTTCGCGATCAGAAGGGCCGTCCCCGTCGGCACATGAGCCGCCCGCGTGCGTGACCGAGGCGCCCCAGGGGCTCTCATGAGCGTTTCCTGAGTGATGCGATTCACAAACACCGATATTCGCGTCCAGGACGGTACTCGTGTGTCTCATGCCGTGTTCATTGTCCTTGACACCCCTCATCTTCTGTGAGACAATCCTGCTTGGACCTGAGTGGTCTTGCGTCGCATGGAAGGAGGTGCATCCCTTGAACCGGCGCAAAGGACCGCGAAACGTCCCAGCTCGGCAGCCTGCATGGTGAGCGCCAGGGTGAGGAAACACGGACACTCTCCCACGGCCGAACCACGGAGGCCCCTCCGCGCTGCGCACGTCATCAAGCACGCTTCAAGGGGTACACACATGAACCGAATCCTCATCACGCTCCTGGCGGCTCTTCTCGTCGGTGGTGTCTCCATGTCGCAGTCGTTCCCGGACATCCCGGTGGACCACTGGGCCGGCGACGCCGTCGAAGAGATCGCCGACCTCGGCATCGTCATCGGCTTCCCCGACGGAACCTTCCGTGGGAACGAAGCCTTCACCCGCTACCAGGCCGCGCTCGTCGTGAGCCGCCTCCTGTCCGTCATCGAGGCCAACCTCGACGACATGGTGGGCACCCTTCGCGCCGACGTGGAAGGCGAGTTGAACTCGCTCCGCGCCGCCGTGCAAGACCTGGCGGGCGACGTCGCCTCCCAGGGCGTCCGTCTCTCCGCTGCGGAGAGCGCGATCGCCGGCATCAGCGACGACGTGGCCGCCAACCGTGCGCGCATCGACGCGCTCGAAGCCGCCATGGCCGACGCGGCCGTCCTGCGTGACCTGCAGAACCAGATCGCGGCCCAGCGCGTCGCCATCGACACCGCTCAGGCTGCGGCCGACGCGGCTGCCGAGCGCGCCGACGCTGCGTACGACCTGGCCCTCCAGGCTCTCGCCGAGTCCGACCAGAACGCTGCCGACATCGCCGCGCTCAACCGCGTGGTGCAGCTCCTCGGCCAGCGTCTCGACGAGATGGGCGTGCCCGTCCCGATGCCCGTCATGCCCGAAGTCGACATGACCCGGGTCGACCGGCTCGAAGGCGACATCGCCAACATCCGCGAGTTCGTCATCCTCCTCCGTCGTGACCAGGTCGCCCTGCGCGATCGCGTCTCGGCCCTCGAGGCTGCGGATGTCGTCACGCAAGAGCGCCTCGACGACCTCGACGCCCGCGTCGAAGCCCTCGAGCGCACCGCCCTGCAGATCAGCGGCTCCATCGCGCTGACCTACAACGCCGTCCGCTTCGGCGACTGCCCGGCCAACACCGGAGCCGTCTGCGGCTTCGACGTCGACCGCGTCTACGGCAGCGGCTTCCTGCGCCAGATGGGCGACGGCCGCTCGGTCTTCACGACCGGCGCGACCACCGATCCGAACCACCCGGCCCAGCGCCGTGCGGAGTTCCGCGCCGCCCCCGGCATGAACGTCGCCTTCTCGATCAGCGTCGTCGCCGACCAGGCCTTCGCCGGCATCGGTGGCGCTCCGCGCCTCCTGCAGGAGTTCGGCACGGTCGCCCAGATCGACTTCGTGCAGGTCGGTACGCCGCTCGAGGACACCGCGGGCAACGCCATCACGCGCCCGTACGTCCTGCGCGTCCGCTCCTTCGAGAGCACCTTCACGCCGATCGGCATGGAGCCGCTGTCCTTCGCCTTCGGCGAGGAGATCAACGTCCGCTTCACGCCGTACGTGTTCGACATCCGCGACGAGCCTGGCTTCGTCGCCACGCTGGGCGCGCCCGACTTCCTGGCGTTCCTCAACCCGACGCTCACGTTCGCGTACCTCGATCCCACGGACGACGGCCAGAGCAACCGGACCGCCATCCGCGGCACCATGGCTCCGTCCTTCGGCGACGCCATCGTCCTCTCGGGCGGCTTCTCGTACGCTCGCTCCGCGACCGGCACGGGCGACCTCGACCCCGCCACCACCGTCGAAGAGGCGGTCTGGGGCGTCGACGGCCAGCTCGGCCTGCTCGGTGCGATCGGCATCGACTTCGAGTACGCCACCAACACCGACTCCGGCGCCAGCGTCCTGTACGTCAAGGCCTCGGTCGACGGTGCCGGCCTGCCCATCATCAACTCGCTCGCCGGTAACTTCCGGTCGATCGACGAGAACTGGGCGACCAACAACGAAGGCATCTTCACC
>SKWV01000134.1 GCA_007128755.1 Trueperaceae bacterium | reverse complement strand
GCGGGCGCTACCTCATCCAGTGTTGGTGCCCGTGGGGATGAGGGGAAGCTCGTCGTGGTCAGCATGTCGTTTCGCGGAGTGCTTGGGATCACCCGAACTCGTACCCCCGCACCCCCACCGGCCCCTCGACCATCGTCAGCGTCTCGGCCTTCAGCGTCAGTTGATACCCGGTGTCGACGATGACCGCGTCCGTCACCAGGATCATCGCGTCCCGCACCAGCGTCCGGTTCGCCGTCCACAGGTCCGGGTTGATGATGAGCTGCGACCGCACCGGCCCATCCTCGATCACGTAGAAGGCGAACCCCTTGGCGGTCGGCGGCTTCTGGCGGCTGACCACGAGCCCGGCGGTGCGCACGTGGGCGCCACGCCCGAGCCGCGCCACCTGCCCCAACGACACCGCGCCCAGCTCCCGTAGCTGGTCGCGCACCAGGTCGATGGGGTGCAGCTCGAGCGTCGAGAAGCGCGTCGTGTGCATGTCCCACACGAGGCGCCCGTCCTCGCCGAGCGGCTCGAGTCCGGGCGTCGGCACGGGCGCGGCGAGCAGCGGCCCCGAACCGGCCGGCGCCGAGCCGTCGAGCACGCCGATGCGGTAGAGCGCGTCGCGGCGGGGCGCCAGCGCGTCGAGTGCACCGGAGCGCACCAGCACCTCGAACACGTCCCGGTCGAGCGCCACGCGCGCGTGCAGGTCGTCGACCGACGCGAAGGGCCCGTGCCGCAGCCGCTCGAGCATCACGGAGCGCGCGGCGTCCTCCGACACGCCCTTCGCCGCGCACATGGGCGGCCGCACGGCCTTGATGGGCTTCCCCTCGCGCCGCGCCCACTCGACGCGGTAGTGCACGCCGGAGCGGTTGACGTCGATGGGGAGGAACGGCACGTCCCAGGCCCGCGCCTCGTGGCGCTTGGTGGAGGGTGACCACATGCCGGGCTCCTCGGTCATGTTGCCGGCGAGGAACTCGGCGGGGTAGTGCACGCGCAGCCAGCCCGAGGCGTAGGCGTGGATGGCGAAGGCCCAGGCGTGCGACTCCGCGAAGCCGAAGCCCTGGTAGCTCTTCACCGCCTCGAACACGCGTTCGGCCTCGGCGCGCGTGGCGCCCACGTGGCGGATGGCGCCCTCGACGAACGCCTGCCGGTCGGGCTCGATGTCCTCGACGTCACGGAACGACGAGACCTTCTTCCTGAACCTGTCCGCCTCGATCCAGGTCATGCCGGCGAAGTGCACGGCGATGCGCAGCACGTCCTCCTGGAAGAGCAGCACGCCGTAGGTCTTGCCGAGCACCTTCTCGAGGCTCGGGTGCCAATAGACGGTGGGCTCGAGCCCTTGCCGCCGCCGCAGGTAGGGGTGCACGGTGCCAGACTGGATGGGGCCGGGGCGGATGAGGGCGATCTGGTGCGCCAGGTCGCGCATGGTGCGCGCGCGCATCACGCGCGAGGTGTGCATCTGGCTGGGGCTCTCCACCTGGAAGAGGCCGAGGGTGGCGCCCTGGCTGATGAGGTCCCACACCCGCTCGTCGTCGGGGAGGTCGGCGAGATCGAGCCACACGCCCTCGAGGCGGAAGACCTCCTCGCGCGCGCGCTCGAGCGCGGCGAGCATGCGCAGCCCGAGCAGGTCGAGCTTGATGAGGCCGAGCGCCTCGGCGTCGTCCTTGTCGAGCTGCACGATCTTGATGCCGCCCGACGAGCGCTCGAGGGGAGAGTAGTGCGTCAGCGGCTCGCGCGAGAGCACCACGCCGCCCGAGTGCGGCGCGATGTGCCGCGGGTGCGACGGCTCCATCGACGAGAGCAGCGCGATGAGTGCCTCCTTGGCGGGGGCGTCGCCGAGCACCTCGTCGAACGCGACCGCCGCCTCGCGCGCGCGCCGCGGCGACAGGCCGCGGTAGTCGCGCCCGAGCGCGCGCGAGAGCTTCACCCGCAGCTCCGGCGGCAGCCCCAGCGCGCGGCCGAGGTCCTGGATGGCGAGCGGCAGGCGGTAGGTGATCTTGTTGCAGACCATCGCCTCGGTGGCGGCGCCGAAGCGGCTCTCGACCCAGGCGATCACCTCGTCGCGGCGCGCCGACGAGATGTCGATGTCGACATCGGGCATCGCCGCCTTGCCCGTGTGCAGGAAGCGCTCGAAGAGCAGGTCGTACTTGACGGGGTCGACGCCGGTGATGCCGAGCAGGTAGCAGCAGATCGACGCGGCGGCGCTCCCGCGGCCGGCGGCGAGGATGCCGTGGGCGCGGCAGTAGTCGGTCACCTCGGCGGCGACGAGGAAGAACTCGCCCAGCGCCAGCGCGCGGATGGTGGCGAGCTCCTCCTCGAGCTTGCGGCGCGCGGCGGGGAGCGCATCGGCGTCGTAGCGCGTGAGCAGCGCCTCGTAGCAGCGGCGCTCGAGGTGCTGGTCGGCGGTGAGGCCGGCGGGGATGCGCGCGGCGGGGGTGACGAGGCGCTCGGGCAGCAGGTCGAAGGCGGCGGTCTCGGCGATGTGGTTCGCGTTCTGCAGCGCCTCCGGGAAGGGGAGGCGCAGGGCGACCTCGTCGGGGCTCGGCAGCGCGCCGGCGGTGTTGCGGGGGCGACCCGGGTGCGGCTCCTGCACGGAGATCCCGAGTCGGGCGCACACCAGCGCGTCGTAGAGGCGATAGTCGTCGGGCTTCGCGAAGCGCACCTCGGGCGCGGCCACGGCTGGGAGCGCGAGGCTCTGCGCGAAGCGGCGCAGCACCCGCGCGCGGCGCGCGTCCCACGGCAGCCGATCGTGGAAGAGCTGCACGAAGAGGCGCCCCTCGAAGGCGCCGCGCAGCTCGCGCATGCGCGTCTCGAGCTCGCGCACGCGGCGCTTCGCGAGCAGCTGCGCGGGCAGGCCGTCGCGCCCGCCGGTGAGGACGATCAGGTCGCTCGTGTGCGAGAGCAGCACCGGCCAGGGCACGTCGCGCTCCTCGCGCGCGTGGGCGTGGGTGATGAGCTCGTTGAGGGTGCCGTAGCCGCCGCGCGAGGCGGCGATCGCGACGAGCGGGTAGACCTCGTCGTCGATGCGCACCGGCAGGGTGGCGCCGATGAGCGCCTGGATCCCATGCTCGCGCGCGGCCGCGAAGAGCTCGGCGCCGCCGGTGACGTTGAGCGTGTCGGTGAGCGCGAGGGCGGTGTAGCCGAGCTCGGCGGCGCGGCGCACGAGCGTGGTGGGGCCCGCGGTGCCCGCGCCGAACGAGAACGACGAGTGGACGCAGAGCGCGGCGGTCAGTCGGCGAGGCGCGAGAGACACCAGGCGTCCCCCTCCCGGTAGACCTCGAGCGTGGCGCCGGCGTCGGTCTCGAGCAGCAGGTAGTGGCGGCGCACCTCGCCCTCCCACCAGCGGCCGGCGTAGTCCCAGTCGTCGAGCACGCGCGCCACGCCGGCGTGCTGCGCGCGGCCCGTTGAGTCGACCCAGCGCAGGGCGCGAGGCGTCCCCTGCGACGGGAGGACCTCGAGCGGGACCATCAGACGGCGCATGGCGGGCTCCGGTGGGGGGCGGCGCGGGTGGCCGCCCTCACGCCGCGCGCAGGACGCGGTTCGTGAGCCGGCCCCGGTCCCCGGGCCAGCGCTCGGCGCGCTCCATCTCGAGCGCGGCGAGGTCGAGCACGGGCAGGCCGAGCGCGTCCGG
>SKWV01000127.1 GCA_007128755.1 Trueperaceae bacterium | reverse complement strand
GCGCAGCAGCCGCTCGACCAGCGGTCGGTACGCCTCGCCGAACAGCGACACGTGCACCACGCCCGGCCACAGGGCGTAGATCGGTCGGCGCGCGTCGGCGCCGTCCTCGCGCGGGCCGTAGGCGTCGTAGAACGCGCCGGTTGGGCCGTCGAAGAGCGACAGCATCGCCAGGTCGACCTCGGCGTGCCCGTGGTACGCCGCCGGGTCGACGAGGCCGCTCACGCGCCGCCGGTTCACGATCACGTTCCCGCCCCAGAGGTCGCCGTGGAGCAGCACCGGACGCGGGAGCGCCGGGAGGCGGTTCGGCAGATCGGCTGCCAGCGCCTCCACCCGGCGCGCGAGGTCGGGCGGCAGGCGGTCGACGTGGACCAGCAGCCGCCGCTCGGCCCAGAACGCCGGCCAGTCGCCGGTCGGCGCGTTGGGGATCGCGAGCGGCCCGAAGGCGTACGAGTCCGGCCAGCCGTACTCGGGACCGCTGCCGGCGTGGAGTCGGGCGAGCACGGCGCCCAGGTCGGGCCAGGCTGTCGAGATCGTGCCGCCGGAGGGGAGGCGAGCGAGCACCAGCAGGTCGTCACGAACCGCCAGCACCTCCGGCGTCGGTGCGCCGGTGGCGGCGATCGCCGAGAGCATCGCGGCCTCGATGTGGGGAGCGGGGCCGCTCTTCACGACCGCCGTGCGACCGTCGCGTAGGGAGATGGCCAGGACCTGCTCCATCTCGCCGCCGGAGAGCGGTTCCGCCCTAGCGAGTTCGCCGCCTAGCGCGGTCGCGGCGGCCAGTGCGAGGGGGTGCATGGCCCTACGGTAGCGGAGTCCTGCCGTCGCTCGCGTGGCTTGCTCGTCTTGGCTACGCCACGAGCCCGACGCCCGCCGCGGCGAGGGCGGTGGCGATCACCACGAGCCAGGCCGGCCACTTCCAGATGGCGAGGGCGAGGAACGCGGCCAGCGCCAGCGCGAAGTCGCTGGGCGCGAAGATCGCGCTCGTCCACACCGGGTGGTAGAGCGCCGCCAGCAGGATACCGACGACGACCGCGTTCACGCCCATGAGCGCCGCCTGCACCGGCGCAACGCCTCGCAGGCGGTCCCAGAACGGCAGCACGCCCAACACCAGCAGGAAGGAGGGCACGAAGATCGCGAGGAGCGCGACGACCGCGAGGCCGAGGCCGAAGGCGCCCGGCCCGGCGACCGCGCCGAGGTAGGCGGCGAACGTGAACAACGGGCCGGGAACGGCCTGGGCCGCGCCGTACCCGGCGATGAAGGTCTCGTCGTCGACCCATCCGGGCGGCACGACCTCGGCTTGGAGCAACGGCAGCACGACGTGCCCACCGCCGAAAACCAGCGATCCCGCGCGATAGAAGGAGTCCGCGACGGCGACGGGGAACGCGCCGGTCGCTTCGCGCAGCGCCGGCAGGGCGACGAGCAGCACGGCGAAGACGACGAGCAGCGTGGCGCCGACACGGCGGCTCGCCGCTCGGCCGGCGTCGGTCCTCGGCGTGCTCGGCGGCGCGCCACGGAACAGTCGCCACCCCAGGAGCCCCCCCAGCAGGATGATCGTGACCTGTCCCGCGCTCGTGGGCCACGCCAGGGCCAGCACCGCCGCGGCGACGGCGAGCGTGATGCGCGGTCGGTCGGGGGTCAGCTTCGTGGCCATGCCCCAGAGCGCGTGCGCCACGACCGCCACCGCGACGATCTTGAGTCCCTGCAGCCAGGCGGCGTCGGCCAGGTCGGCGGTGGTGCCGACGCCCCAGGCGAACAGGACCAGCGCGATCGCCGACGGCAGCGTGAAGCCCAGCCACGCAGCGAGCGCGCCCAGCACGCCGGCACGCGCGTGGCCGACGGCGATGCCGACCTGCGAGCTGGCGGGGCCGGGGAGGAACTGGCAGAGCGCGACGAGGTCGGCGTAGCGTCGCTCGTCGAGCCAGCGTCGCCGCACGACGAACTCGTCGTGGAAGTAGCCGAGATGGGCGATGGGCCCACCGAACGAGGTGAGGCCCAGTCTCGTGAACACGACGAGGACCTCGCCGGCGCTCCCCCCACCGTCGGCCGTGTGCGGGTCGCCGGCGCTCATCCGAGCACCCTACCGCGCGCGCCCGGCAGCCACGACTCCGGGGGCGCGCGCGTGCTACGCGTTCGCCGAGGCGCCCTCAGGGCAGCGTGGCGTCGTAGAGCGCTCCGTCGTCGACGGCCGCGCCGTTGCGGCCCTGGTGGCTCGGCACGGCCACCTGCACGGTGCCGACGCACGATTGGCCGAGGCCGTCGGACGCCGTGAAACCGACGTGGTACACGCGGCCGTTGCCGCCCGCGACGCGCTCGGCACGCAGGAACGCGGTGGCGTCACCGATCCCGGTCGCATCGGGGGAGGTGCTGCCGTCGAGATCGCCCGGCGCGTCGACGGGCTCGTCCTGGAACACCGAGGTGATGGTGATGGCGGCGGGGTGGCCGCCTTCGGTGACGACGCCGTCGATCGTGACGGGCACGAGCTTGTGGTTGGGGGGCCACAGGGTCGACGTCGAGGGCACGGCGGCCGCGCAAGTGGGCGTCGAGCGGAGCTCGATCCCCACGACGATCGGATCGTGATCGGAGGCGCGGAACGGGCCAGGCGCGAACAGGCTGACGACCTGCGAAGCGCTCTTGAAGTTGGTGTTGTAGTCGAGCACGCTCGGTTCGTCGGCATTGGTGTGCCAGGCGGCGGTTCCCGTCACCTGCGCGGTCAGGGACTCCGATGCGAGGGCGTAGTCGAGCGCACCCCACTGGCCGTCGAACACGTAGGTGTACGCCGCCGGGCCGCCGAACCTGGCCTGCAGGTTCTGGTAGCCGACGGCTTCGATCGCTGCGATCGGGTCTTCGCGCGCGTAGGCGTTGAGGTCGCCGAGGATGAGGACGTCGGCGTCGCCCATACCGGTGGGATCGCCAGCGAGCCATTCGACGAGCAGCGCGGCCGAGGCGGCACGGACGTCGTTGCAATTCCCTTGGCCGTCTCCGGCGTCGGGCGCGTCGCACGCGCCGCCCTTGCTCTTGAGGTGGTTGACGCTGGCGACGAACACGGCGCCCGTGCCCGCCTGCGCGAAGGCCTGAGCGAGCGCTGGCCGGTTGCGCGCGACACCGTCGCCCCCCGTGACGAACGCCGCGCTGTCGAGCGCGGACGTCGTGCCGACCGGCGTGACGCCGGCGGGGCGGTACGCGAACGCGACCTTGATGGCGTCGTTGCCGAGCGCGTCGATGCGGCCCGTGCCGGCATCGGCGTCGATGAACGCGTACGTGCCCGGCTCGGTGGCGTCGTTCAGGCGGTCGACGAGGTCGGCCAGGGCACTGTCCGGACCGTAGCCGTCGTTCTCGATCTCGACGAGCCCGAGCACGTCGACGTCCATGCCGACGATGGTGGCGACGATCTTGGCGGCCTGGCGCTCGAACTCGCTGGCGTCGTCGGCGCCGCGGCAGCTCGTGGGCTCGCCGCTCACGCCGCTCGTGCAGCCGGAGAAGGTGTCGAAGTAGTTGAGGACGTTGAGCGCGCCGACGCGCAGCGTGCCGCCCACCGCGGGCGGTGCGCTCGGCCGTGGGTTCGCCGGCTGGAAGTCGGGCACGCCGCCACCGAGCGCGTTCACGGGGCGCAACCGGTAGGCGTTGCCGCTGGCG
>SKWV01000061.1 GCA_007128755.1 Trueperaceae bacterium | reverse complement strand
TGCACGATCCACCTCCGTCGGACCCACGCTGTCGCGAGTCCGCGGGCGTCGCCAGAGTCGAACGTCACGCGCTCGGGGCGCGTCCTGAAGCACTCCCGTGAGCGTCTGTGCGTGCTGCCGAAGGAGCCCGGCGACGCCGGCTCCATAATCCGGTGAGGTACGCCACCGCGTGGCACTGCCGCACGGTGCCGCCAGCCACACGTTCGCCGCGGCCCCGGTTCGGTGGCGGCCGGTTGGCGCCAGCGGGACTCGGGTTCCCGACCACGGCGCGTCAGGGGAGGTGGTGAGCGGCGCGAGGCCCCTCGGTACGACGGGCTCGGCGACCAAGGGACCCAGACTTCTACTGCGAGGCAAGGCGCGAGGGAGTGGCGGTACGGATCCGAGAACGCCTCGTGCGAGGCTCGTGGCTCCGCTCGTGGCGCAACAGGCGATCCCTACGTGTGGCTTTCAGCACGCGGGGCGCGTGACGCTCAGGAGAGGGATGGTGTCGTGAAACGCTTCAGCAACATCGTGCCGATCGTCCTCATGGTCGCGCTCGGCAGCGCGATCGCTCAGACCATCGACGTCTGGGACCAGTGGTATCGGGGCGTCGAGAACGAGGTCGTCGAACAGCTCAACCGCGAGTTCGAGGAAGAACACGGCGTGACCATCGATCGCACCACCCGGCCGCTGGACGACCTGAGGATCACCCTCATGCTCGCGGTCGAGGGCGGCGAGGGGCCCGACGTCGCGAACGTGAACCAGGGCGCTCCCGACATGGGCGAGATGGTCCGTTCGGACCTGCTGCTCCCGATCGACGAGTACGCCGAGCAGTACGGCTGGCTCGACACCTTCTCACCGGCGCTGCTGACACGCAACCGCTGGTCTGACGACTTCGAGTTCGGTGAGGGCTCCCTGTACGGCGTGGCGCCCCAGGCCGAGATCGTGGGCGTCTACTACAACCGGGCGCTCTTCGACGAGGCGGGGATCGACGTCCCGACCACCTTCGAGGAGTTCGAGGAGAGCCTCGAGGCCCTGCGCGACGCGGGCATCGTCCCGCTCGTCTACGGCGGTCTCGACGGCTGGCCGGGCATCCACCTCTACGGCGCGATCCAGCACCTGTTCGTGGAACGCGAGTACCTCGACGATCTCGTCTACGGTCGCGGTGGCGAGTGGGACACCGACGCGAACGCTCGAGCGGCCGAGAAGCTGGTCGAGTGGGTGGAGGAGGGCTACATCATCCAAGGCTTCGAGGGCATCGGCTACGACGACACGTGGTCGCTGTTCGCACAGGGGCAGGGCGCCATGATGATCACGGGATCGTGGATCACCGGGGAGATCGCCCACAACCCCGACATCGGCTTCTTCGCCCTGCCGCCCCTCGAGGAGCATGCCGACCAGACGCCCATGCTGGTGGGTGGAACCGGCATCCCGCTCGCGATCACCGTGAACGCGGATGATCCCGACCTGGCCGCGCGTTACCTCGACTGGATGGTCTCACCCCGCGCGGCGGAGCTGTGGGCGGAAGCCGGCTTCATCCCCGCCATGGCCGTCCCCCCCGGGACGATCGACCCCGACAGCCTACAGGGTCAGGTGCTCGCGGTGTGGGAGCGTGTCAACGACGATGACGCCATCGGCCACTACCTCGACTGGGCGACACCCAGCATGTACGACACCATCACGGGTGCGATCCAGGAGGTGATGGTCGGTCGGATCACCGTCGAGCAGTTCCTCCAGACGCTCGACGCCGACTACCAGGCCTACCTGCAGAGGCCGTGAAGCCGCAGATCGTCGATTCGCCCACCATCAGGGCCGGGACGCGTGGTCGCAGGGCCACGCGTCCCGGCGACCGCTGGTACCACGGGTGGCTCTACGTCCTGCCGGCGTTCGCGATCTACGCGTTCTTCATCCTGTACTCGGCAGGATCGACCGTCTGGTACAGCCTGCACCGATGGCGCGGCGTCGGGGAGGCGGAGTGGGTCGGCCTGGCCAACTACGTCCGGTTGCTGGGTGAACCACTCTTCCACAAGGCGCTGCTCAACAACCTCTCCTTCGCCGCCTTCTACACGCTGCTGCCGATCGCGATCGGACTCGTGTTGGCTTCGGTCCTGAGCCAGCGATGGCTCCGAGGAGCGCTCGTCTACCGCACGCTGCTCTTCTTGCCGCAGGTGCTGCCGATGGTGCTGATCGGCGTGATCTGGCGCTGGATGTACCACCCGATCTTCGGCCCGATCAACGAGTCCCTGCGCACCTTCGGCCTCGGCGGCATGGCGAGGCCGTGGCTGGGCGACTTCGACTGGGCGCTGCCCAGCGTCGGGTTCGTCGCCTCGTGGTACTTCTACGGCTTCTGCATGGTCGTCTTCGTGGCCGGGATCCAGAAGATCGACCAGAGCCTCTACGACGCCGCGAGGGTCGATGGCGCGAGCGAGTTGCAGCAGTTCCGGCACGTGACGATCCCGGGCCTGCGTCGCGAGATCTTCGTCGTCTTGATCTTCACCTTCATCGCGGCGCTCAAGGTGTTCGATCTCGTGTTCGTCACCACGAGGGGAGGACCGGGCAACGAGACCCTCGTCGCATCGTTGTACCTCTACCGGAACGCGTTCCAGCAGAACCTCGTGGGGTACGGAGCGGCCATCGCGGTGGTGATCACCGTGCTCGTGGTCGTCATCGCGATGCTGCTGCGTCGCTGGCAGGAGGCCGGAGAGTGAGGCGGCTGTTGCCCTACGTGTTGCTGACCGCGTTCACCGCCGTGATCCTGGTCCCCTTCGTGCTCATCGCGCTCACCGCCTTCAAGACGCAGGCGGAGTTGGCGGCTGGCGTCTTCACGCTGCCGCAGTCGCTCGAGTGGGGCAACTTCGCCACCGCCTGGACCGAAGGTCGCTTCGGCGTCTACTTCCTCAACTCGATCATCGTCGTGGTGCCGGTCGTCGCCGTTTCGCTGCTGCTCTGCACGCTCGCCGGGTACGCCTTCGCGCACCTGCCGCTGCCCGGGCGAGGTGCGTTGCTGGCGCTCCTGTTGCTCGGGATGGTCATCCCGCTCGAGGGCCTCATCATCCCCATGTACTACAACCTCCGCGGGGTCGGCCTGCTGAACACCTACTGGGCCATGATCCTCCCGCAGGTCGCGCTCTCGATCCCGTTCGGCACCTACCTGATGTGGATCACGTTCCAGGGGCTCCCGGACGAGATCGTCGACGCGGCCGTGGTCGATGGGGCCACCAGGTCGGTCGTGCTTTGGCGGATCCTGATCCCGATGGCGCGGCCGACGCTGGGCGCGCTCACCGTCTTCTTCTTCATCTGGACGTGGAACGAGTTCTTGATCCCGCTCGTGCTGATCACGGACGACGCCCTGCGGACGCTGCCCGTCGGCTTGGCCTTCTTCCAGGGGCGGTACACGGCGAACATCCCCGTGCTGGCGGCCGGCGCCACCGTCGTCGCGGCGCCGCTGATCGTCGTCTACATCATCTTCCAGCGGCAGTTCATCCGAGGGCTCGTGGCCGGCGCCGTGAAGTGACGCCGACCCCGTCCTACCGCAACCCCGCGAACGAGGCGCCTCAGGTGGTGCGCTCCAGGGCGCCGGCGTAGAAGTCGAGGTACTCGGCGGGACAGGGCACCTCGTCCCCGCGTAGGCGGAGCGGCGTACGGCAGACGCGGGAAGCACGTGGG
>SKWV01000257.1 GCA_007128755.1 Trueperaceae bacterium | reverse complement strand
GCGCACCTCTGGGCCGTCCACGGCGACGACGACGACGGCGAGTCCTGCCGCGCCGAGCTCGCGGCCGAGGGCGTCGACACGACCGGGGTCCGCACCACGCTCGGCTCCCGTTCCTTCGTCTCGGCGGTGCTCGTGACGCCGGAGGGCGAACGGTTCATCTTCCCCTACCGCGGCGACGCGCTCATCGACGCTGTCGACGGCATGGACTGGTCGGCGCTGCCCGGGCTCGACGCGCTGCTCACCGACGCGCGCCACCCGGTCATGGCCGCCCACGCGCTGGCCGAGGCGCGCCGGCAGCGGATCCCCACCGTCGGCGACTGGAGCGACGGGCGGCACTGGCACCTCGTCGATCTCGTCGACCACCTCATCGTGTCGGAGGAGTGCGCGCGGCTGGCGCTCGGACACGACGACCCCGTGCAGGCGCTGCGCGTGCTGCGACGCACCCCGCACCAGCTCGTCGCGATCACGCTCGGCGAGCGGGGCATCGTGTGGGACGCTGGCGACGGGCCGCGGCGGCTCGCCGCGCCGCGGGTGGAGGCCGTCGACACGACGGGCGCCGGCGACGCCTTCCACGGCGCCTACACCTGGGCGATCGCGGCGCGCCGCGAGCCGAGCGCCGCGATGCGCCTCGCCAGCGCCGTCGCGGCCCTCATGTGCCGCGGCCACGGCCGCGCCACCCTGCCCGATCTGGCCGAGGCGGAACACCTCGCCGCCCTGCTCCCCCAGGAGGAACCAGCATGAGCCGAACGGTCGAACCGGCCCCCGATGGCACCACCCCCCACCGCGCCACCTTGCCGGCCGGGATCCTGCGCGCCCTCACCACCCTCGCCGACGACGGTGGTCGCTTCGGCATGATCGCCGTCGACCAGCGCCCGCCCATCTTCGGCGCGCTCGCGCGCCACGGCACGCGGCGACCCGACGAGGTCCGCTACGACGAGGTCGCCCTGGTGAAGGGCGTGCTGGTCGAGGAGCTCGCACGGGACGCGACCGCCGTCCTGCTCGATCCGATCTGGACGCATCCGCACCACCTCACCGCCGTCCCCGGCCGCGTCGGCCTGCTGTCGACGCTGGAGGATCACGCCTTCGACGTGGTGGAGGGTGAGCGCCGGTCACGCCCCATCCCGCACTGGAGCGTCGCCAAGATCGCGCGCAGCGGTGCCCAGGGCGTCAAGGTCCTGATCTGGGACCGTCCCGACGTGAGCGACGCGACCCGTGCGCATCAGGACGCGTTCGTGACCGACGTCGCCCGCGCCTGCCGCGAGCACGAGCTGCCGTTCGTGCTCGAGCTGCTCGTCTACCCGCTCCCCGTCGAGGACGACACGTCGGCGGCGTACGCCCGCGCCAAGCCGGAGCGCGTCATCGCGTCCGTGCGCCATTACGCCGACGCACGCTTCGGCGTCGACCTGCTCAAGCTCGAGTTCCCCGCCGACCTGAAGCACACGCGCGAGTACGCCGGGGGCGCGTTCGACGGGCGGGCACGCGAGAGCGTCTACGACCTGGCCGAGGTGCGCGACCTCCTGCGGCGGCTCGACGACGTCGCGAGCGTGCCCTGGGTCGTGCTCTCCGCCGGCGTGGGGCCGCGCGAGTTCGCTGTGATCGTCGAGCTCGCCTGCGAGGCGGGTGCGAGCGGCTTCCTCGCCGGGCGCGCCGTATGGGCCGATGCGCTCGCGGCGTACCCCGACGTGGCAGCGATGCGTGAGCGGCTGCGACGCGTCAGCGTCCCCTACCTGCGGACCCTGCGCGCGACCATCGAGCGCGCCACGCCGTGGATGGAGCACCGGCGCTTCGGCGGCAGCGTCGCCGTCGAAGGCGCGACGCCGACGTGGTACGAGGAGTACCGATGAACGCTCCGGCCGACATGGGGGTCGTCGTGGTCGGCGCCGGCGACATGGGCGCCAGGCACGCCATGCACTGGCAGGCCGCGGGCGCGCGCGTCGTCGCGGTCATCGACCGTGATCTCGAGCGGGCCGCCGCCTGCGCCACGCCGCTCGGCGCCGAGCACGGGGCCGACCTCGCCCCCTACCTCACCGACCCCGACGTGCACGTCGTCTCCGTCTGCACGCCGACGTTCCTGCACGCCCTCTTCACCGTCCCGGCCCTCCAGGCCGGCAAGCACGTCCTGTGCGAGAAGCCCGCGGCGCTCACGCTCGAGGACGCCCGGGCGATGCGCGCCGCCGCCGAGACGAGCGGCCGCGAGCTGCGCATCGGCTTCATGCGCCGCTTCGATCCGGCGTACGAGCCCTTGATGAGCTTCGCGAAGCGGATCGGCAGGCCGGTGCTCGCCCAGGTGACGATCACCGCGGGCGTCAGGCCGAAGCGGCTGATGCACGACGCGATGGCCAACGGCGGGCCGATCATCGACATGTGCTGCCACATCTTCACGCAGTGGCGGGAGATGTTCGGGACCCAGCCGGAGACGGTGAGCGCCCGCGGGTACACGTTCTCCGACGGCAAGCCCGAGGTCGCGAAGATCGCGCAGCGGGCGCTCGACAGCGCGCTCATCACCCTCGAGTACGGCGACGGTTCCGTAGGGCAGATCCAGGTCTCGTGGGGCCTGCCGAGCGGCATCGACCCGGTGGAGCGACACTCCTACGTCGGGCCGGACGGGCTCGTGATCGTCGACTGGCCCAGGCGCGTGACGCTGCGCGACGCCGGCGGCATCACCCGCTGGGCGTCGAGCGGCGTCGACCCGTGGCGCGAGGAGATCGCGGCGTTCCACCGCGAGCTGACCGAGGGGGCGGAGCGGCGCGTCGCGACCATCGAGGACGGCATCGAGGCGCTCATCACCTCGCTCGCGGCCCTGCGCTCGGTCCGCGAGCGCCGGCCGGTGTCGCTCGACGAGGTGACCACGGCGCCCGGCGGCAGCCGCGAGTCCGTGGAGCGCGCATGACCGCCGAGGGGAACGGCACCGTCGCCGAGCGCGAGTGGCTGCTGCGCGATCGCCTCGCGCGCGTCGGCGCCTGGCTCGACGCCGCGGGCGCCGAGGCGCTCGTGCTCGAGCGGCCCGAGAACCTCGCCTGGGTGACGGGAGGCGGCGACCTCCGGGTCTCGCGCGAGGGCGGCAGCGTGGCGGACGCCGTGGTGACGGCCGATCGGCTGACGATCGTCACCAACCGGATCGAGGCGGCGCGTCTCGAGGACGAGATCCTGCCGCCCGGCGCGACGCTCGAGGTGGTCCCCTGGCACGACGGCGCGGCCCGCGCCGCGGCCATCGAGAGGATCACGCGCGGCGCGCGCACCGTCAACGACCGCGACGTCGACCTGGCCGAGCTGCGCCTGCCGCTGACGCCGCTCGAGCACGAGCGCTTCGCGCACCTCGGCGCCTCGGCGGCGCGCCTGCTCACCGACGCGGTGTCGGGTCTCGAGCCCGGCTGGACGGAGCACCAGGTCGCCGCCCGGGTCCAGGGCACGCTCCGCGCCGCGGGCCTCGAGCTTCCCGTCGTGCTGATCGCCGGCGAGCGGCGCTTCGGGCGCTACCGCCACCCGATCGTCACGGGCGCGCCGTTCGGCGCGTTCGGGCTGATCGTCGTGTGCGCCCAGCGGCACGGCCTGGTCGCGTCGCTCACGCGCACGGTGGCGTTCGGCCAGGTGCCCGACCTGCTCGCGGAGCGACTGGCTCGCGTGCTCCGGGTCGAGGCGGCGATGCT
>SKWV01000091.1 GCA_007128755.1 Trueperaceae bacterium | reverse complement strand
TCGCGCGCGACATCGGCGGCCTGTTCGTCGCGGCGGACCTCGCCGATCCCGCCGCCTGCGAGCGCGCGGTGAGCCGCACGGTCGACGGCCTCGGCGGCCTCGACGTGCTCGTCAACGTCGCCGGCTTCCAGCACATCGCCGCCATCCCCGACTTCCCGCTCGAGACCTGGAACGAGATGCTCGCGGTGATGCTGACGGCCCCGTTCCTCCTGACCCGCTTCGCCTGGGAGCATCTCAAGCGCACCGGCCACGGCCGCATCGTGCACGTCGGGAGCGCCCACTCCTACGCCGCCAGCCCCTTCAAGGTGGGGTACGTGAGCGCCAAGCACGGCCTGCTCGGCCTGATGCGCGTGAGCGCGCTCGAGGGCGGGCCGTTCGGGATCACCTGCAACACCGTCTGCCCCGCCTACGTCCGGACGCCGTTGGTGGAGCGGCAGATCGCCGACCAGGCGCGCACGCGCGGCATCGACCCCGCCGAGGTCGAGGAGCGCGTGTTCCTGGCGAACGTCCCCATCAAGCGCATGCTCGAGAGCGAGGACGTCGCCACGTACGTGGCGTTCCTGGTGAGCGAGTCGGCGTGGGGCATCACCGGCAGCGTGCAGTCGATCGACCTGGGGTGGTCGGCGAGCTGAGCGGCCGCTGCCCCCGACCCGCGGCCGTCAGACGAAGCGCCCGTCGACCAGGAACGGCGAGCCGTCGAGCTCGATGCGCCCGCCGCGGCGCAGGTCGGTGATCAGGTCCCAGTGGATGGCGCTCTCGTTCACGCCTCCCGTCTCGGCGTACGAGCGGCCGAGCGCGAGGTGCACGGTGCCGCCGATCTTCTCGTCGAACAGCGTGTTGAGGATCGGTCGCTGGATCTGGGCGTTGGTGCCGATGCCGAGCTCGCCCAGCAGCCGGGCGCCGGCGTCGCTGTCGAGCTTGGCGAGCAGCGTGTCCTCGCCGGTCTCGGCGCTCGCGCCGATCACGCGGCCCTCGGCGAAGGTGAGCCTGACACCGCGCACGATCACGCCATCGACGGAGCTCGGCAGGTCGAAGGTGATCGTGCCCTCGGCCGAGTCCTCGATGGGGCCGGTGAAGACCTCGCCGGAGGGCATGTTGCGCCGCCCGTCGGAGTTGACCCAGAGGCGGTCCTTCACCGAGAGCATGAGATCGGTACCGTCGGCCACGATGCGGACGCGATCGGCACGCTCGAGGCGCTCGATCAGCGTCGCCTGGAAGTCGCGCTGCTCCCGCCAGCGGGCCGCCGGGTCGGGGTCGTCTAGGTACATGGCGCCGAACACGAAGCGCTCGAACTCGTCCGTGCGCATGCCGGCCATCTGCGCGGCGGACGCCGTGGGGTAGAGCGTCCCCACCCACCTCGTGCCGGCGACCCGGCGACGCGAGACCTCGGCGTAGCGCTTCCCGAGGCGTGCGACGCGCTCGGGATCGATCCCCGCGAGGGCGTACGCGTTGTGCGGTGCGTTGACGCGGACGAACGCCGTGGCGAGGTCGATCTCGGCGAGCTCGAACACCGGCTCGCGCTCGTAGAAGGCGTCGTCGCCGAGCTCGAGGAGGTCGGCCGTGAGCTCGGGGTAGGTGAGGTGCAGCGACGGCTCGCCGCCCGCCGCGAGCACCGCCCGAACGAGTGCGCGCGCCACGGGGGCGGCGTCGATCCCGACCTCCACCACCACGAGGTCACCCTCTTCGACGCGCATGCAGTAGGTGACGAGGAGGTCGGCGTAGCGTTCCAGCATGGGGTGCAGCATGGTGCGACGGTACCAGGTCAGCGTATCCTGACCCATGGCCGAAGGTGAACGAGTCCAGAAGGTGTTGGCCCGAGCGGGGGTGGCGAGCCGGCGCGCCGCCGAGGACCTCGTGCGCGCGGGGCGCGTCGAGATCGCCGGGGACCGCGCCGTCCTGGGGCAGCGGGTCCCGGAAGGCGCCGAAGTCCGGGTCGACGGACGGCCCATCGCCGTCGCCGCCACGCACCGCACGTTCGCGCTCAACAAGCCACGGGGCGTGGTGACCACGGCGCACGACGAGCGCGGGCGGGGCAGCGTACTCGACCTGCTCCCCGACGTCCCGGGGCTGCACACGATCGGGCGTCTCGACCGCGACTCCGAGGGGCTGCTGCTGGCGACCACGGACGGCGAGCTCACGCTCCGCCTCACGCACCCGCGCTACGGTCACACCAAGACCTACCGCGTGTGGTGCGAGCGCGGCACGCCGCCTCCCGAGGCGCTCACGAAGCTGCGCCGCGGCATCGAGCTCGACGACGGCCCGGCCCGCGCCCTCGCCGCCCGCGCCGCCGAAGGCGGAGCGGTGATCGTGCTGAACGAGGGCCGCAGCCATCAGGTGCGTCGCATGTGCGAGGCCATCGGCCAGCGCGTGGTCAGGCTCGTCCGCACGCACGTGGGCGGGCTGCCGCTCGCCGACCTGGAGCCCGGAGCGTACCGGGAGCTGACCATGCGCGACTTCGAGCGCCTCGGGTACATGCCCACCGGTCTGGAGCAGGAGACGCGGCGTGGCGCGCCGCGGCGGCCGCGATGAACGCGCCGTTCTTCACGCCCGGCCCCGGTCCCGTCCAGCTCGACCGCGACGCGATCGCGGAGCAGGTCACCGCGCTCGGCGCGCGCATCGCGGAAGACTACGGCGACGAGCCGTTGCACCTCATCTGCGTCTTGAACGGCGCCTTCGTCTTCATGGCCGACCTCGTGCGGGCCATCGACCGTCCCGTGACGATGGACTTCCTGTCCGTCTCGAGCTACGGCTCGCGCACGGAGAGCTCCGGCGAGGTCCGGCTGGTGAAGGACCTGGACCAGTCGCTCAAGGGCAAGCACGTGCTGCTCGTGGAGGACATCGTCGACACGGGCCTCACCATGCAGTACCTGCTGGGGTACCTCGAGGGGCGCGGCCCGCTCTCGGTGCGCGTGGTGGCCCTCCTGTCCAAGCCGTCGCGGCGCGTGGTGGAGGTTCCCGTCCACTACCTCGCGTTCGAGATCGAGGACGCCTACGTGTACGGCTACGGGCTCGACATCGACCATCGCTACCGGAACATGCCGTTCGTGACGAGCCTGCGGCCCGGCGACACCGAGCCGTGAGGCGGCGACGGTGCCCCGCGCCGCCGGGTAGGGCTCGACGCAGACGCGCGCTCCTGATCACGATCGTCGCGTCGCTCCTGGTGCTCGCTTTCGGCGCCGGCCTCGCGGCGCCCGAGGACCAAGGCCCTCAGCTCTACCTCGAGGTCCCCGGGAGGGTCGCGGTGGGCCAGCCGTTCGACGTGTTCGTGTCGAGCAGCGTCCCCGCGACCTTCACGCTCGTGTACGGCGAGGAGCGCGTCGAGGCGGTCGACCAGGACCTCCGCGTCTCCTTCGACGGCCGCCCCGGACGGGTGGTCCTGGACGTCGCGGCCGTCGACGGCGAGGGCCGGCGCGAGGAGACGCGCTCGGTCGTGATGGGGCTGCTACCGCCCAAGCCGGCGCTCTCCGCCCCCGAGCGCGTCACCGTCGGTGACCCGCTGACGGTGCGCCTGGCCTGGACCCGGAGCGCGGAGACGGGTGAGGCGTCCAGCGGCGTGCCGCTGGCGCTCATCGCCGACGCCTGGCTCGAGCTCGACGGGCGCATCCTCGACGCGCACGCGCTCGACGGCGGCCTGCTGGCGTTGGCGTC
>SKWV01000238.1 GCA_007128755.1 Trueperaceae bacterium | reverse complement strand
GGTGAACGCCAGCGCGTCGATCTCGCCGACCTCCTTCACGTCGGTGGGTGCGGCGCCGCCTTCCACCGAGAGCGTCCCGCCGTCGCGGACGCCGGGCCGGGGCGGCACCCTGACCTCGTCGGCCGCCTCGAGCGCCGTCGGGACGATCTCATGCTCCCGCAGGCTCGCGATGGGCTCCTTGCGACGGACGTACACGATCACCGCGACCTGGTCGGTCGTCTCGCCCTTCGTCTCCTTGTAGCCGACGCCGACGCCCACGACGTTCGGGAGGGCGAGCAGGGCGGACTCGTGCGCCTCCTTGATCTCCTGGACGCGGGCCAACTCGGGGGTGAAATCCTCCATCATGCTCGTTGCGCTCCCTTCCGCGACGCGTCGCAGGATGACGATCCTACTCGCTCAGGGATGGCGGGCACTCGCGGCGTTCACGGAGTTCCAGGACACCTTACTCCTTGCCGAGATCGCCTCACGTGGCTCCTTCCGGGCCGGCGGTGATCGGGCGATGTGAGCTGCTCTCGGTCGGGGCGCGCCGGGCTACCGCGCGCAGCGTGTCCACGGGCGCATCATGCGAGATCTGCGTGTCTGTGTGGGAAGAGCCGACGGGCTAGATGGCTCCCTGGTGCCGTGTGCCAGCCGCTCCATGGCCCCGCGAACGGAGGTACGCCCGCGCGTCGCGCGTCGCCACCTGCCACACGCACTCCGAGCCCTGCGGGACGAACCCCAGTTCCTCGTTGATCCTCCGCATGGCGGCGTTCGAGTCGGCGTTGCTGGTGCGAACCCGGCGCACGTCGGGTCGCTCGTCGAGCAGCCGCTGCAGCATCGCGGCCTTCAGCCACCTGCCGAGGCTCTGCCCCCGATGCCGTGGGAACACGCCGGTGTCGCCTTGCCTGGCGAGCTCGGGCTGCTGCGCGTCCAGGACGATCTCCGTGAAGCCGACGAAGGTCCCAGTCTCTCGCGCTCGGAGGAAGATCGTCCACCTTGTCGTGTGCTCGGTGATGAAGAAGCGTTCGAGCTCCCGAAGGCGTTCGGGCGTCATCCTCTCGTCGTTCATCTCGAGCTGATCGCGCGGCTGCTGGTTCATGACGTCGTGGAGCGCGGCGATCGCCTCGAGCTCCTCGTCCGGGTAGGGTCCCTCCCAGATGCCGATCTCGTACGCCTGCTCGTGCCGGCGCCCGCGCTCCAGCCACCTGGTGACGAGTGCGCGGTCCAGGCCGTCGAGGGAGAGCTGGTGGTTCTGGGCCATCACGCCCGGCGACGCGCCGAGCCGCACCATGAACGCCTCGCCGGCGGGGATCCGGCCGTTCGTGGTGGTGACGAGCAGCCTCCGGCCCCGCGCGGTGGCGACCTCCTCGATGTGGCCCAGGAGATGCCGTCCTATGCCCTGCCGGCGATGGTCGACGTGGACGTCGAGGCTGAAGCTGGCGAGGTGCTGGTTCTCGGGCGCCAGTGGGACGTAGGCGACGCCGAAGGCGATCATGCGCTCGCCGTCGTCGCTCGTGACGCCCCAGGCGTGCGCCTCGATGTGCGACGGGAAGTTCCGGCACTGGTGCACGGTGACCGAGAGCGGTGAGGGCGGGTCGTCCGGTTGGCGCTCGGCGCGCAGGTCGTTGAGGAGGCGGTTGAGGGCCTGGTACTGCGCGTCGCTCGCTTCAGTGAGCGCGAAGGCCGTGGTGTGGGAGGCGCGAACGGGGTCGTGTCCTTCGCTGGACGGCACGCCGTCGGTCCACCGGCTCATCTGGTTCGCTCCTGCAGCGCGCGTTCGACGCCATCGGGTGCGCGGAAGGCGCCGCGGACCTCGAGGGACGCGGTCGTAACGGAGGACGCCGTGTCACCCATGATGCTCCTCACGGAGTTCTATGCATTCCTCGTGGAACACGCACAACCTAGAGGGTGCGACGTGATGTGTCAAGAGGATCGTCGTTCTGTCGCGAGCGACCCGCTACTCCCCCTGCCCGAGCGAGTACCCCGGCTCCCCGTCGAAGTCGTAGAGCCCCTCCGTCTTGATCACGTCGAAGCCGGCGCCGTGGACGGACGTGAGCAGCTCGAGGGCGGCCTCGAAGTGGGTCACCGCGCCGTCCTGCGGGCGGAACCGGCAGCGCCAGTGGTCGGTACGGAAGGTCTCGGGGAAGCCGTCCGGATAGACCTTGACGCCGCGGTTGGTGATCATCGAGAGGTCCCACCCGACACCCCGAGCGGCCTCGGCCAGAGCCGTCCCCAGCACGGCGGCGTCACGATCTCCCTCGGACCAGTCGACGAACACGTCGATGCCCCGCATCTCCTTGCGCTCCGGCGGCGCGTCGCGGAGCTCGACACGCAGGTCGTGCTTGCGGTAGTGCACCGGCGCGAGGTGCCGCGGATCGTCACCGAGGCGGGCGATCACGGCGTCGGCGAAGCCGTCGGTACCGACGCGCTCGATGCTCGTCCCCGAGCGGTAGAGGTCGCCGGTGTGGCAGCCGTCCTCGAGCGTGCGCAGCCAGGCATTGGCGATGCGCTCGGCGGCCTCCGCCTGCCCGACGTGGACGAGCATCTGCACCGCCGCGAGGAGCATCCCCGACGGGTTCGCGATCCCCTGGCCGGCGATGTCGGGCGCGCTGCCGTGTACGGCCTCGAACATCGCGACGCCGTCACCGATGTTCGCCGAGCCGCCGAGCCCGACCGAGCCCGCGATCTGCGACGCGACGTCGGAGAGCACGTCGCCGTAGAGGTTGAGCGTGACGATCACGTCGAACGTGTCGGGGCGATCGGCGAGCCTGGCGGCGCCGATGTCGATGATCATGTGCTCGGCCGCGATCTCCGGGTACTCGGGCGCGATGGCGTCGAAGGTCTTGTGGAACAGACCGTCGGTCAGCTTCATGATGTTGTCCTTGGTCATGCAGGTGACGCGTTGACGGCCGTGCGCGCGGGCGTACTCGAAGGCGAAGCGCACGATGCGCTCCGTGCCCGGTCGGCTGATCAGCTTGAGCGACTGCGTGACCTCGCGGGTCTGGCGGTGCTCGATGCCGGCGTAGAGGTCCTCCTCGTTCTCGCGGACGATCACGAGGTTCATCTCGGCGTGCCTGGTGGGCACGTAGGGGCCGTAGGACTTGGTCTCGCGAACGTTCGCGAACAGGCCCAGGCTCTTGCGGAGCGTGACGTTGACGCTCTTGTAGCCGCCGCCCTGCGGCGTGGTGATCGGGCCCTTGAGGAGCACGCGGTGCTCGCGGAGGAGGGCCCACACGTCGTCCGGGACGCCGGTGGCGACGCCGGACTCGTAAGCCTGCTTGCCGATGACGACGCGGTGCCAGTCGATGCTCGCGCCGGCGGCCTCGAGCACGCGGAGCGTGGCGCGGGTGATCTCGGGGCCGATGCCGTCGCCTTCGGCGACGACGACGGGAGTGAAGGAGTCGGTGCTCATGGGACCAGGGTAAGCCAGAGCGACGCGCTGGAGCGGTTGCAGGCGGCCGCGCACTCGTGCAGCGGAGCGTCGTGGGCGGCTACTGGGCTCCTCAGTTGGGCAGCGGTCGATGGGGGAAGAGCTCCCGCCACATCTGCGCGCCGACGGAGGAGCTCTGCACACGGACCACGGCTGGCGGCGTAGTGAACGTGAGCGGCCGCCTCGTCGGCGTACCGAGCGTGAGCAGCCCGACGATCACGCCCGCTGCCAATCGCCGTCGCACCT
>SKWV01000113.1 GCA_007128755.1 Trueperaceae bacterium | reverse complement strand
TGCAGGACGTCGTACCCGTCGGGCATGATCACGTTGTTGATGCGCAGGCTACAGATCGACATCGCCGGGTACTGGCGCACCATCGAGTCGGCGATCTTCTCCCCCAGGTACTTGCTCAGGGCGTAGGCGCTCGGTGAGTCCACTCGGTCGGTCTCGTCGAACGGGAACTGCGGCGGCAGCTCGTCGGTGGTGAGCCAGCCGGTCGCCATCTCGCTGCTCGCGTAGACGAGGCGCGCGACGCCGACGTCGCCCGCGGCCTGCATCACGTTGTTGGTGCTCAGCACGTTGTTCTCGAAGGTCTGATGGCGCGGGAAGCCGGTCGGCGACGGGTTCGCCGCCAGGTGACAGACACCTTCGGGACGGAACTGCGAGAGGACGTCGTACACCTCCCCGGCGTCGGTGAGATCCAACTGCACGAAGGCGCCGGGCAGATCCGCCGGCGGGCGGGCGATGTCGAGGTTGATCACTTCATGGCCCGACGAGGCCAACTCCCGCACGGTGTAGCTCCCGGCGCGGCCACTTCCACCCGTCACGATGACGCGCATGCACGTACCTCCATCTGCTGCCGCCCATCCACCGCCACGGTGCCGACCGTGTCTGGAGCCGACCGTGGCGCGTGGGGCTAGCGCCTCCAGGATAATCCGCGTGCGGCGGGACTCATCGGCGATCGCGCCGACCGGTGCAAGATGGACGACATGGAGAGGGAGCACCCGGACGACGCCCCGGTCGTGGAGCTGGACGCTGCCGCGGCGAACGCGTGCGTCGCCGTGCTCGTCGAAGCCTTCGCCGGGGATGCGAGCCTCCGATTCGTGATCGGCGAGGCGGCAGAGGATCACGAGGCGCGCCTCCGATCGCTCGTGAGCTTCTTCGTGAGCGCGCGCCTGCTGCGCGGCGAACCGATCCTCGGCATTCGCGACGGACGCGAGCTCGTCGGCGCCGCGCTCGTCTCGTACCCGTGGCTCGAGAGCCCGCCTGCGCTCGACGACCGGCGTGCGGCCGTCTGGAACGAGGTGGGGCGGGAGGCGCGCGCACGCTACGACGCGATGAACCGCGCCACGGCGCAGTTCGATCCCGGCCGGCCCCACATCTACCTGAACATGCTCGGCGTGCGGCGATCGCACCGCGGCGCCGGCCTCGGACGACGCCTCATCGACGCCGCACAGGAACTGTCGCGCCGCCTCGCCACGTCGGAAGGCGTCGCGCTGGTGACCGAGGGCGCGGCGAACATCCGCTACTACCGCCGCCTCGGCTTCGAGGAGGTCGGCCATGCCGCGCTCGCGCCCGACCTCGAGACGTTCGTCTTCTTCCGGCCCGACGAGCGCGCCGGATGAGGGTGCTCGCCGAGACCTTCTTGCCCTCCGACGGGCATCAGGTTCACTTCAGGATGGCGCGGCATAGTTCCTGCCATGGCCACCGACCTGTACACGCGTGCCGCGATCGTCCATGGCGAGCCGTCCTCACGCCTCGCCGCGCCGCGCGTGGCCACGGCCGCGCGCTCCTCGACGAGCCGCCCTCGACACCTCGCACCACGGATTGACGACGACATCGTCCGCGTGTTGGTCGTCGACCGGGCCCATCCCTTGGTCGGGCAGGTCGGCACCGTGACGCTGCGCGCCTTCGAGTCGGCAGCGCGATCCGGAGCCGCGGGGCAGTTCGAGGCCACCTTCGCGAGCGGCCCGGCGCTCGTGCGCTTCTCCCAGGTGGAACTCGAACCCGACGACCTCGGCGCGATCGCTGCCGGGCCGATCCTCCCGTAGCCCACACGACCGGACCGCCTGCTCGAGCGCCTCGTCAGTTGCGCTCGCGGCCGCCTCACCGCGACGGCAGGTGGTCCTCGACCACCCGCCGGACTCGCTACTCCCCGTCGCCGCCGAGGGACTCGAAGCGCAACCCCTTCGCCGTGCGCTGGGGGAAGCCCCGCCAGTAGGTGTGCGCGTCGGTGAAGTCGCCGTCGCCATCGATGGACCACACTCCCTCGCCCGCCTCCTCGATCAGGTCGAGGTACGCCGCCATGGCGCCGTCGCCCTTCAGGTGGAGGTCGAGGAACGCGGTGGCGAAGTGCTGCGCGATGTTGTTCATCCGCGTGGTGTCCCACACGGCGTCGCCGTAATGCCCGAAGGTGCCGGCCTCCCACGCCTCGCGCGGCGCGGGGATCGGTCCCGCGGCGTTGTGGTTCGCGTGATCGAAGGTGAGCAGGTACCGCTCCGCGTTGACGGCGCCCTCGAAGATGGCGCGGACGCCGTCCTCGTACCCCGACACGTCGTCGGCGCTGCCGGCCATGAAGAGGACGGGCGTCTCGATGCCCGCCAGGCCCTCGGCGTCCCAGAAGCCTGCCCTCATGCCCCAGGGTGCGATCGCGACGACGGCCCGGACGCGCGGGTCGAGGCTCGCCTCGTACGCCTCGGTCCCCGCCTGGCGCTCCGCCAAGATCCCGTCCGGCGGGGCGAAGCCCAGTCGGGTGCTCGCCTCCGTGAAGCCGCCGCCGATCACGTTGATGGCGCCGTACCCGCCCATCGAGTACCCGATGATGCCGGCGCTCGACGCATCGACGAGGCCTGCGAGGAAGCCGTCGCCGGCGGCCGCGAGGCGCGCCATCTCGTCGACCACGAAGAGCTGATCGAGTGGCCGGTTGAGGAGCGTGCTGGCGAACGCCACCTGGTCGCGATACGTGCTGTCGGTGTGGTCGATGGAGACGACGACGTAGCCCTTGCTGGCCAGGTTCTCCCCGAAGTGGGCGAGCAGGTAGCGGTTCCCCGGATAGCCGTGCGACACGACGATTAGTGGGTAGGGTGCACGCTCGATGTCGGGCTCGGCGTCGCGAAGCGCGCGCCCGCTCAGTTCGGCCCGGGTCGCGCCGTCACGGGTGACGACGGTGTAGGAGCCGCGTGCGTCGGTGTCGTCGTCCGAGGTGGCGGGGTACCAGATCTCCAGCGTCAGGGGCCGGTCGTACCTCGGCACCTGCTGGCCGGCGACCGCGTTCACGACGTCGAGGCGGTCCTCATCCTCGACCGTCAGCGTCCGGACGCCCACGTCGTGGTCGCCGAAGGCGGCGAGAGCCGGAGCATCCGGCCGTTGCAGGTCGATGCGGTTCTCGAACTGAGCGGAGACGGACCCGAGCAGCAGGGTGAGCATGACGGCGAACGGGGTGATCCTCGACATGGGACGTCCTCCCTCGTGGCGACGGCCGTGGCGACAGTGCGCGGTCGTGCCTAGGAGAGGAAGCTATCACCACGCCCCTCGGTCCGGGCGCGGCTCGTCACTCCGGCGCCCGGGGGGACGATCATGATCAGGCCGCCGTTGGAGGGAACGGCGGCCTGATCGGAGTGAGCGCCAGCGATACGGCGCGTGGGGGTGTCGAGGGAACTAGGGCCGGCCGCCACCCGCCGCTTCGGGCAACGAGGGCCGGTGCTCTTCGATGGCAGCGGCCGACTGCTCGTGGCCGCGCGCCTCACGGGCGAAGGCGGGAGCGCGGCGCTCCTGCGCCGTCACCATGCCGGCGATCGCCTGTGACGGAACTTCCTCGACGAAGGCCAGCGGATCATCGGGCCCGCCGTCGCCGATCGCGAGCATCCAGACGCCGTCGACTTCGACGATGGTCACGACCAGGTCCTCGTGCTGCGCGACCGACACCTCGCCGTCGCACGTCCAGTCTTCGACGAGCGCGACGCGTAGCTC